>DASQXT010000183.1:0-8378 GCA_035639575.1 Geodermatophilus sp. | reverse complement strand
GTGACGCCGCGCCACGGCTCCTCGGGGAGGTCGGGGAAGATCCACTCGTTCGCGGCGTCGGCGACCGCGTCGATGGTGCTCTGCCCGAGCGCGCGGTGGTCGGCGGAGTTCACGTACGCCGGCGAGACGCCGGGCGGGGTCCAGGTCGCGCCGAAGTACCCGGTGACCACCATCTCGGGGCGGTGCCGGCGGATGGCGGCGGCCAGGTCGCGGCGCAGCTCGGGTCCGGCGACGAGGACGCCGTCCCGGTGGTCGAGGAACTCCACCTCCGAGACCCCGACGACCGCCGCCGAGCGGCGCTCCTCCTCCTCGCGCACCGGACCGGCCTCCGCCGGCGGGAGACCGGCCATCCCGGCCTCGCCGCGGGTCGCCAGCAGGTAGTGCACCTCCTTGCCGGCGGCCGTCCAGGTCGCGACGGCGGCCGCGAGGCCGTACTCGATGTCGTCGGGGTGCGCGGCCACGACCAGGGCGCGCTGCCAGTCGTCGGGCATCGGGAGCGGTGGCATGGCGGGCAGTCTGCTCCGGGGGGACGACGATCGGCGAGACGGCGGACCTCACCGCTCACGGGCGGCCTCGACGTGCCGGCGCGCCACCGCGAGCAGCGCGGCACCGGCGGGGGACGACGGCCCACCAGTGCGCCAGGCCAGCTCGATGCGCGAGGTCACCGGCGGGTCCAGCGGCAGCGCCCGCAGCCGGTCCGCCGCCGCGGCCGCCACCGACGCCGGGACGACGCCGGTGCCCAGGCCGCGCTCGGCGAGCAGGCAGATCATGTCCAGTCCGGTCGCCTCGCAGGCCACCACCGGCGCCACCCCCGCGGCCGCGCACGCCGCGTCCAGTGCCGCCCGGCCGCCCGTGCCCGGTGGTAGCGCCAGGAGCCGGTGGGACACCAGGTCGGCCACGGCCAGCGAGCGCCCGCGCAGCGGATCGGCCGTCGGCACCATGGCGACCTGTTCCTCCTCGTACAGGACCGCCGTCTGCACGCCCGACGGCGGCGGCTGGGCGCGCCCCACCCAGGCCAGGTCCAGCCGGCCGGTGGACAGCGCGGCGAGCAGGTCGGCACCGGAGCCCTCGACCAGCACCACCTCCACGGCGGGGTGGGCCGCGGAGAAGTCGGCCAGCAGGTCGGCCAGCACGGTCGACGTGCAGCCGACGACCATGCCGACCGCCACCCGTCCGCGCAGCAGCCCGGTGACCTCGTCGGCGACGTCCCGGGCCGCCGCGACCGCGGCCAGCGCCGCCCGCGCGTGCGCCAGCACCGCGGCGCCGGCCTCCGTCGGCTGCGCACCGCTGCGCCCCCGCCGGAACAGCTGCACGCCCAGCTCGCGCTCCAGCGACCGGACCGCCGCGCTCACCGCCGGCTGGGCCACCAGCTCCCGCCGCGCGGCCGCCGTGAAGCTGCCCTCCTCGGCCACCGCGACGACGTACCGCAGCTGGTGCAGTTCCATCACCGCAGGCTATGGAAGCCAGCACCACCGTGTCTTGGACTTCTGGCCCGGCCGGCCGCACGGTGGAGCCATGACCGACACCACCACTCCCGCCGAGCTGGCCGACACCTACTTCCGCTCCTGGCTGGCCCGCGACTTCGACACCCTCCGCACCGTGCTGGCCGACGACTGCACGTTCCGCGGCCCCCTGGGCACGGCCGACGACGCCGACGGCTGCGTCGCCGGGCTGCGCGGGATGAGTCGGGTGCTCGAGGACGTCGTCGTCCACCACCGGTTCGTCGACGGGGACGACGTCCTGACCTGGTTCGACCTGCACACCACCGGGGCGCCGCCCGCGCCGACGGCCAACTGGATGCACATCGAGGGCGGGCGGATCGTGCGCATCCGGGTCACCTTCGACCCGCGGCCGCTGGGAACCCCGCACTGAGCCCGTCGCAGGATGGGCGCATGGTCGACGACGCGGACCTCGCCCACCTCCGCCGCTGCGTGGAGCTCGCCGGTGCGGCCCTCGAGTCCGGCGACGAGCCGTTCGGGTCGGTGCTCGTCGACGCCGAGGGGCGGGTCCGCTTCGAGGACGCCAACCACGTGGCCGGGGGCGACGCCACCCGGCACCCCGAGTTCGCCATCGCCCGCTGGGCCGCCGAGCACCTGACCCCTGGCGAGCGGACCGCGGCGACGGTCTACACCTCCGGCGAGCACTGCCCGATGTGCTCCGCCGCGCACGCCTGGGTCCGGCTCGGCCGGATCGTCCACGCCAGCTCGTCGGCGCAGCTCGCGTCCTGGCTGGCCGAGCTCGGCGTCCCGCCGGCACCGGTGGAGGCCCTCCCCATCAACGAGATCGCCCCGGGCGTCCCGGTCGAGGGCCCGGTGCCGGGCCTCGACGAGGAGGTCCACGAGCTGCACCGGCGACGGTTCGGCCAGGCCCAGGGCCAGAGCCAGGACCAGGGCTCTCAGCGCCGGGCCAGGACGGCGACCAGCGGCTGCCCGGGCACCAGCCGCCGGGCCGGTGCGGGCCGGAGTCCCGCCTCGGCGAGCTGGCGGCGCAGCGGCTCGACCTCGGGCAGCTCCATACCCTCGCCCTGGGCGCGGAGCAGCAGGTCGAAGTGCCGGCTGAACGGGTGGGGCGCAGCGGCCGTCGTCGTGACGAGCACCGCGCCGTCGTCGGACAGCAACCCCGCCACGGCCCGGAACAGCCGGACCCGTTCGGCCAGCGGTAGGTAGTAGACGACGTTCGCGAGGAGCGCGAGGTCGTAGGGGCCGCCGGCCTCACCACCGGCCGCGAGGGCCAGGACGTCGCCGCGCAGCACGCGGGTCCGCCCGGCCAGTCCCCGCTGCGCGAGCAGCCGCTCGGCCATGTCGGCGACGGCCTCGTCGACCTCGATGCCCGTGCCCTCCGCGGCCGGCGCCGCGGCCAGCATCGCGGCCAGGTTCTGCCCCGCTCCGCACCCGACGTCCAGCACTCGCGCCGGGCGCGCCTCGCGCACCGCGGTTCCCAGGACCTCGTGCAGGACCGGCTCCATCGCGCGGGTGAGTTGGGCGATCGTCTCCCCCCGTTCCGCGACGTCGCGGCGCGGCGGCCCCCCGTGCAGCTGCTGGGTGAGCTCCCGGTAGAGCCCGGTGTGGAAGCCGGCGAACCCCTCGTACGCGCCGCGCAGCACCTCGTCGTCCAGCAGCCGCCGTCCGCGCCGCGACAGCGACCACCGGCCCGACGAGGCGCGGACGAGTCCGTGGGCCTGCAGCACCCGCAGCCACGGCTCGAGCAGGCCACCGTCGTCGAGGCCCAGCCGGGCGCGCACGGAGGCGGTGTCGGCCGGCCCGTCCCGCAGGCACTCGAGCACGCCGGTGGACAGGCCTGCCGCGCCCACTGCGAGCCGGACGGCGGCCAGGCCGTCCCGGGCGGCGCGCAGCCACGGCAGCCCGCCGCCGCGGAGCAACGTGGCGGTGGCGACGAGGCGGCTCACGCTCTCCCCCCGCTCGACGGGTGTCCCGGGACCTGCAGCTCGCCGTCCCCCACGGCGCGCTGATCGTCGCACCGACCGGTTCCCCGCTCGGCGTGGCGCGCGACGCCCGGCGAAACGGATGGCTGCCGGGGACCCGGCGATGGGATGGTCGGCGCGCACGTACCGAGCGAGGCGCAGCCACGACGGGAGAGGTGCCATGGACGGGCTGACCGCCCTGCGGCGGACGATCCGGACGGCGTCGGCGGGCCGGCACCGCGCGTCCTACGGCGAGCACCTGGTCACGGTCGCCCTGGCGACCTGGCTGATGGTCGGCCTGTTCGTCGACGGCTGGGCGCACAACCACCTGGACACCTCCCTGGAGACCTTCTTCACGCCGTGGCACGCGCTCTTCTACTCGGGGTTCGCGGCCTGTGCCGGCTGGCTGCTGTGGCTCGTGTGGCGCGGCCGCCGGCGCGGTTCGTCCGGTGCCGCCGCGGTGCCGAGGGGCTACGGACTGGGCCTGGTCGGGCTGGCCGTGTTCGCCGTCGGCGGCGCCGGTGACATGAGCTGGCACCTCGTATTCGGCATCGAACGGGACATCGACGCCCTGTTCAGCCCTACGCACCTGCTGCTGTTCGCCGGGATCGCCCTGATCGTGACCTCCCCGTTCCGCGACGCGTGGCACGCGCCGGACCCGGCGGCGCCCGGCCTGCGCGCCTTCCTCCCGGCGCTGGTGTCCCTCGCCCTCGTCGTCTCGCTGGTGGCGTTCTTCTTCATGTACTGGTCGCCGTACACGACCTGGGCGCCCACGCGGGACGCGGCTGCGTACGTCGCCGGTGCACCGGCCGACTACGCGCGATCGCTGCGCTACTCCCAGATCACCGAGGGCATCGCCAGCGCGCTGACCGCGACGCTCCTGCTCGTCGGCCCCCTCCTGCTGGTGCTGCGCCGCTGGCGGCCACCGGCCGGCACGGCGACAGTCCTGATCACCGTCCCCGCGCTGCTGCTCAGCGCGATCGACAGCTTTGAACGACCCGCCCTCGTGCTCGCCGCTCTCGTCGCCGGGCTGGTCACCGATGCCCTCGTCCACCGGCTGCGCCCCGCACCGGACCGGCGCGCGGCGGTGCGGCTGGTCGCCGTGCTCTCGCCGATGGTGCTGTCCTCCGCCTGGTTCGCCGCGCTGAGCGTCACGACGGGCGTCTGGTACCCGCCGGAGATCTGGGCGGGGACCATCGTCTGGAGCGGCCTGGCCGGGCTCGGCCTGGCCCTGCTCGTGCTGCCCACCCCGTCTCCCGGCCAGGCGGCGGAGGCCGCCGGGACCGGCCCCGGCTCCGAGCGGGTGGCAACGGTCGCGCCGGCCCCGGCACCGCGAGCGGCGACCGCGCCGGCGTCCGTCCGGGACACCTGAGCCCTGCCCCGGTCAGCGAGGCCGGCGGTTCACCGCCCGCGCGCCACCCGGAGCGCGATCCGGACCAGCGGCGCCTGCAGCGGCAGCCGGACGGCGGCCACCGTCATCGGCAGCGCCCGCCGCGGCACGACGCGGAAGGTGTGCAGGTGCGCGGGCAGGAAGGCGACCAGCAGCGCCGCCGCGGCCCACCCTCCGGCCCGTCGCGTCGCCGGCACCGCCATCAGCCCGGCCGTCCCGATCTCGGCCACCCCGCTGGCGTGGACCCAGGCACGGGCGTCGCCCAGTTCCGGCGGCACCAGCCACTCGTACGTGCGCGGCCGGACCAGGTGCAGCACCCCCGATCCGCCGAGCGCCGCCGCCAGGACCCGCGCCGTCCGTGTGAGCTCCACGCGGTCACCGTAGGCTGGCCGTTCGTGTCCGCCCTCGACCTGGCCATCGCGGCGGGCGTCGCCCTCGTCGCCGGCGCGATCAACTCCGTCGCCGGCGGCGGTTCGCTGATCCTCTTCCCCACGCTGGTCGCGCTGGGGCTGGGGACCGTGGCCGCCAACGTCACCAACTCGGTCGCCCAGTGGCCGGGCTACCTCGGCGGCATGGTCGGGTTCCGCCGCGAGTACGCCGGCCAGCGCAGCCGGCTGGTGCGCTTCGGCGTCGTCGCGCTGCTCGGTGGGGTCACCGGCAGCGTCCTGCTGCTCACGACGCCCACGGCGGCGTTCGACGTCGTCGTCCCCGTGCTGGTCCTGCTGGCCAGCCTGCTGCTGGCCGTGCAGCCGCTGCTCACCCGGCGGCTCAAGCAGACCGAGGACGGCGGCCCGCGGCGAGACCCCGGGTGGCTGTACGTGGCGCTGTTCCTGGCCACCGTGTACGGCGGCTACTTCGGCGGCGCGCTCGGCGTCATCCTGGTCGGCGTCCTCGGGGTGGGCCTGCACCGGCTGAAGCTGGCCAACGCGCTGAAGTCGGCGCTCTCGGCGGTCACCGCCACCGTCACCGTCGTCGTGTTCGGCCTGTTCGGACCGGTCGCCTGGCAGGTCGTCGCCGTCGCCGCGCCGGCCAGCCTGCTCGGCGGCTTCCTCGGCGCCCGCATCGCCACCCGGATCCCGGCCACGCCGCTGCGGGTCTTCATCGTCGTCTTCGGCGTCGCGGTGTCGGTCTACCTCTTCACCCGGATCTGACCCGCCCGTGGACCCGGTCGCGCTCGCCGTCTCTCTCACGGTCCTCGCCGCGACGCTGCTCGCCGCGGTGCACAGCGGTCCGCGCCCCCACGCCGCGACGGTCGCCGTCCCCGGGGCGGTGCTGCTGGTACTGGTGGGTGCGGTCGGCTGGCCGGACGCCGAGCAGGCGGTCCGGGAGATCGCGCCCACCGTGGCCTTCCTGGTGCTGGTCCTGCTGCTGGCCCACCTCGCCGCCCGCGAGGGCCTGTTCGCCTGGGCCGGCGCGGTCACCGCGCGGCGCTCCGGCCGGTCGGCCGAACGGCTGCTCGCCCGCGTCGTCCTGCTGGCCGCTGCGGTCACCGCGGTGCTCAGCCTCGACGCGACCGCCGTCCTGCTGCTGCCCGTGGTGATGGCCACCGCCGCCTCGGTGGGCGTGCGGGCCCGGCCGCACGCCTGGGCGACCGGTCACCTGGCCAACTCGGCGTCGCTGCTGCTGCCGGTGTCCAACCTGACCAACCTGCTGGCCTTCGCCGCCACCGGGCTGACCTTCCTGCACTTCACCGGGCTGATGCTCGGGCCGTGGGTGGCCGCGGTGGCGGTCGAGTACCTGGTGCTCCGGTGGCTGTTCCGCAGCGACCTGGCCGCGCCGGGGGACGCCGTCCCGCCCGAGGTCCCGCCCGCACCGCGCCTGGCGCTCGTGGTGGTCGGCCTGACCGTCGTCGGGTTCGCCGCCGCCTCCGGCCTCGGGCTCTCCCCCGCCTGGCCGGCGCTGGCCGGGGTCGTCGTCCTCGCCGCCCGGCGGCTGACCGCGCGCACCAGCCGGGTCTCCGAGCTGGTCGAGGCCGCCGACCCACCGTTCGCGCTCTTCGTCCTCGGGCTCGCCGTCGTGGTGCTCGCCGTCCGCCGCAGCGGACTGGAGACCCTGCTCGTCGCCGTCCTACCCGACGGCGACGGCCTGCCCGCCCTGCTGGCCGTCGCCGTCGTCGCGGCGATCGTCGCCAACGTGCTCAACAACCTGCCGGCCACGCTCGCGCTGATGCCGGTCGCGGCGGCCAGCGGGCCGGGGACCGCCCTGGCCGTGCTGATCGGCGTGAACATCGGACCGAACCTCGGCTACGCCGGGTCGCTGGCCAACCTGCTGTGGCGGCGGACGCTGGGCGAGGCCGCGCCCTCCGCGGCCCGCTTCAGCGCCGTCGGGCTGGCCACCGTCCCGCTCACCCTGGGAGCCGCGACCGTCGCACTGTGGGCCGCGTTACACGTGTGACGGACGGGTCCACCCGTGAGCGGACACGCCCCCGGCCTCCCCGCGCAGCGCGCGGCCGTGCCTAGCGTCGGGGCATGCGCGAGAACCGACTCTCCCCGGTCCGGAACGCGAACGACGCCGCCCGGGTCCAGCAGCTGCACCTGATCGCCGCGGCGCGGGCCGCGGCCGTGCGGCCGACGTCCCAGCAGCAGGTCTCCGACATCGTCCGCGTCACCGTGGACGACGAGGTCGACACGAGCACCTTCCGGGCGATCGTCACCGACATCTCCGACGACGTCCTGCGCTAGCCCGCGAACGGTCCCGGTGACGCGCTGGAACGGCCACCCTTCAGGGCCCCGCCGGCCCCGTCCAGAGGCTCGCCGCGAGCCTGCGAGCGGTGAGGAGGACGGGGTCCTCCAACGAAGCGTGGGGGGAAGGGTGGTCCTTCATTCACCGCCGCGGCCGGGCTCCCCGATCGCGATCATCGCCTCCACGGCCCGGCGGGCCCGGGCGGCGGTCTCGGCGTCGACGTCCACCGCACCCTCGCCGGTGCGCAGCGTCCGCAGCAGCTTCGCCGGCGTGATCATCTTCATGTAGCGGCAGGCGGCGCGGTCGTTCATCGGGATGAACTGCGTCCCGGAGTTGAGCGCCCGCAGCTGGTGCAGGATGCCGACCTCGGTGGCCACCAGGACCTGCGCGGCGCGCGTGGTCGCGGCCTGCTCGACCATGCCGCCGGTGGACATCACCCGGGTGCGCTCGGCCGGCAGGTCGCCGTGGCTGACCAGGTCGAGCACCGAGGTGGTGCAGCCGCACTCCGGGTGCACCAGGATCTCGGCGTCCGGGTGGGCGGCCACCTGCGCGCGGACGTCGGACGGGCTGATGCCGGCGTGCACGTGGCACTCCCCTGCCCACACGTGGACGTTCTCCCGCCCGGTCACCCGCTTGACGTGCGCGCCGAGGAACTGGTCGGGGCAGAAGAGGACCTCCCGGTCCTCCGGGATCGACCGGATCACGTCGGCGGCGTTGGACGACGTGCAGCAGATGTCGGTCTCGGCCTTCACCGCCGCGGTGGTGTTCACGTAGCTGACGACGACGGCGCCGGGGTGCTCGGCCTTCCACTCGCGCAGCTGCTCGGCGGTGATGGAGTCGGCCAGCGAGCAGCCGGCCTCGTGGTCGGGCAGCAGCACGGTCTTG
>DASQXT010000182.1:0-2548 GCA_035639575.1 Geodermatophilus sp. | reverse complement strand
GACCCCACGGGTGCGCACGCCCGAGCGGGCCGACCGCTGGACCTGGCTGATCCTGGCTGCCCACACCCAGCTGCGGCCGGCTCGCCCGCTCACCGCCGACACGCGGCTGCCCTGGGAACGCCGGCTGCCGGCGGCCGCAATGTCCGGCCCAGCCGTGATTCATACCGCGACAGAGAGGATGAGGACCCCGACCAGTCCCACCACGGAGATGACGGTCTCCATGACCGACCAGCTCTTGATCGTCTCTCCCACGGTCATCCCGAAATACTCCTTCACCAGCCAGAAGCCAGCGTCGTTCACATGAGAGAAGAACAGGGAGCCGGCCCCGACGGCCAGGGCGAGCAGGGCGACGGTGGGCCGGTCAAGGCCCGCAGCGAGTGGTGCGACGATGCCAGCCGCGGTGATCGTGGCGACCGTCGCGGAGCCGGTGGCGAGCCGGATCCCGACGGCGACGAGCCAGCCGAGAATCAAGGGCGAGAAGTTCACGCCAGTGGCCGCGCGTGCGATCAGGTCGCCGACCCCCGAGTCGACCAGCAGCTGCTTGAATCCACCACCGGCTGCGACGATGAGCAGGATCCCCGCGATGGCCGGCAGCGCCCCGCCGGTGATGCCAGAGATCTTCGCGCGGTCGAATCCGACGGCGGTGCCGAGGGTGAACATGGCGACGATGACCCCGATGAGCAGAGCCACGGGAGGGTTACCAAGCACGTCGAGGACGTTCCGCACGCCGTTGCCCTCATCCAGAGTCAGCTCTCCGATCGCCCGCAGCAGCATGAGCAGAACCGGGAGCAGCACGGTGACGACCGTGGCGACGAAACCGGGGCGGCGAGTCGGCTCCTCGAAGGCCGCCGGGCGCGGACCGCGGTCCTCCCTCGTGCCGACGTCACCCAGATCGATGCCGCCGTCAGAGCCCGCTCCCGTCGTGCCGGTCTCGCGGCCTCCCACTGCGGCGGCCGCCAACACGGGGCGGTGCGCGACGTGCATGCGGCGGGTCAGCAGATTGCCCAGGACCGGGCCGGCGACGATGACCGCGGGTATCGCGACGATGAGGCCGAAGAGCAGGGTGAGGCCCAGGTCGGCGTGGAGGTTCGCGATGGCCACCAGCGGACCGGGATGCGGCGGGATGAAGCCGTGCAGGACTGACAGGCCGGCCAGGGCGGGGATGCCGACGCGCAGGACGGGCTGTTCGCTGCGGCGGGCTACCAACAGCACGATGGGGATCAGCAGGACGACGCCGATCTCGAAGAACAGCGGGATGCCGATCAACGCGGCTACGGCAGCCATGGCCCACGGCAACGCCCCGGGGCCGACTCGTCCGACGATGGCTCTCACGACGCCGTCCGCACCGCCGGAGGCGGTCAGCAGGCCACCGATCATCGCGCCGAGCGCGATGAGCAGACCGACGCTGCCCACGGTCGAGCCGACGCCGGAGGTGAAGCTGGTGACGATGTCCGTCGCGCTGACGGCGGCCACTGCACCGAGCACGGCGGAGCCGATCATCAGCGCCAAGAAGGGGTGCATCTTGAGCCACGTGATGAGCAGGACCACAACGGCGATGCCGAGCAGGGCGGCGACGACCAGTTGCGCGTCGTTGCCGGTGTGATCCACGGCGTCTGCGAGAACCGTCACGACGAGGCCTCCTGGACGGGGAGCAGCAAGCCGCGCTCCCGGGTGAGCGCGGCGAGGACGAGATCGGCGACGTCCCCTGCTGACGCGGCGCCGGGAACGACGGCCCCCGGCTCGTCCGGCTCGAGGGTGGCGAGCTGGCTGTCGAGCAGGGACGGCGGCATGTAGTGCCCGCTGCACCCACCAAGCCGGGCGCGAATGAGCTCCGGGTCCGAGGCGACATGGATGAACCGGACCGAGGGGTGACCGTCGCGGAGAAGGTCGCGACAGCTGCGCTTCAGAGCAGAACAGGTGACGACGGCGTCCTGGTCGGTTGCCTCGCACCGTCCGATCCAGTCGGCCAGCCGGTGCAGCCACGGCAAGCGGTCGTCGTCGAGGGGCTGGTCAGAACGCAGCTCCTCGGTGTTGGCCGGCGTAGGGGACTCGTCGCCTTCGGCGAGATCCCAACCCAGTCGGCTCGCCAACTCCGCCGCCACCGTCGACTTCCCGGCGCCGGACACACCCCTGAGCACCACGGTGATCGTGACGCGGAGCTCTCCGATGCTGCGCCGGGGAGGCTGCTCCACGGGGAGACCGTAGAACCTCGTTATTTGAACGGCAACAAATGTTGGTATGAACCAACAAGCAGGCCCTCGAGGACTCGTGGAGGTGGACTCGGCGCCGGGGGGCGGCACCCTGGCCGACCTCCGCCCCGGCCCAGAGGCCGCACTCGTCGGAGTCCGATCCGGTCACCTTCCGCCTCCAGACGGGCGGGAACGGGGACCGTGCCGGCGATGGTGGCCGCCGAGGGACAGCTCCCACCCCGCCTCCGACTTCCCCGACCCGGACGAGGATCCGCCCGGCGAAGGCTGATGAGCCGGCGAACCGCGGATCAGACCGCGGGTCGGACCTTGGCAGCAGAGACGGCGAGTTCAGCCAAGGC
>DASQXT010000181.1:0-5982 GCA_035639575.1 Geodermatophilus sp. | reverse complement strand
CCGGGCGGGTGGCCTCCGGCCGACGGGCGCGCCCCGAGCGGTCCGGTCTGGCAGGCTGTCGGCCGTGCCTCGCGACCCTCGACAGATCCAGCTGGAGATCGACGCCGCCCGTGAGTCGCTCGCGGCGACCCTGGACCAGCTGGTCTACCGGAGCAGCCCGCAGCGACTGAAGGCGCAGGGGCAGGCCGCCGTCCAGCAGTTCCTGCAGACACCGGTGGGCATGGCGGCGGTCGGCGCGGTCGGCCTGCTCATGACACTCGTGGTCGTCCAGAGGGTCCGGCACCGCAACGACTGACGTGCGCTCCCCGCGCCCCGACCCCGTGGGTCCGGGGCAGGAGTCGGTCTGGGACTACCCGCGCCCGCCCTCGGCCGAGGTGACCGGGCGGCGGGTCGTCGTCGAGCTCGGCGGCCGGGTCGTGGCGAGCACCGACCGCGCGGTGCGGGTCTGCGAGACCAGCCACCCGCCGGTCTACTACGTCCCGCGCGAGGACGTCGTCGAGGGCGTCCTGCAGCGGGCGTCCGGCAGCTCGTGGTGCGAGTGGAAGGGGGCGGCCACCTACTGGGACGCCGTCGTCGACGGACGGCGGTACCCCGGCGTGGCCTGGTCCTACGAGGACCCGGTCGAGCGCTACGCCGTCCTGCGCGGAGCGGTCGCCTTCTACCCGAGCCGGGTCGACCGCGCGGTGGTCGACGGCGCGACCGTGCGGGCGCAGGCGGGCGACTTCTACGGCGGCTGGATCACCGACGAGGTCGTCGGCCCGTTCAAGGGGGAGCCGGGGACGCTCGGCTGGTGAGTCAGCCGGCCGGCCGGGCGTTGCGCAGCAGCGGCAGGACGACGACCTGGAACACCTCGTCGACGTAGGGGGTGTCCAGCGGCTCACCGGTCAGCAGCCAGCGCTGGACGATCAGCGCGCTGATGGCCTCCGCCGTCACCGAGCGGTCCATGCCGGGGCGCACCTCACCGCGCGCCTCGGCCCGGGCCCACATCGCGGCGAACGCGCTGCGCCAGACGGCCAGCGGGCCCTTGCGGAAGGCCTCCACGAGGGCGGGCTGGTACTGCATCGCCGGCAGCAGCGAGCGGATGGCCGCACCGGCCGGGCTCTGCACGGTGGTGACGACCAGGTCCATGAGCGCCCGCACGTCGCTCTCCACCGAGCCGGTGTCCGGCGGGATCGCGATCGCCCGGTTGGTGTCGGAGAGGGTGTCGACCACCAGGTCGTGCTTGGTCCGCCAGCGCCGGTAGATCGTCGCCTTGCCGACGCCGGCCTCCGCCGCCACGGCGTCCATCGTCAGCGCGCTGTACCCGACCTCCGCCAGGAGACGCAGGATGGCCGCCCGGATGACGCTGTCCCGGCTCGGGTCCCGGGGGCGTCCGCCCCGTGAGGAGCGCGCCGGGCCGGCCTCTTGCAGAACCACCATGGCTCGACCTTAGACATTCAAGTGAGCGACGACGACGGTTCTCGGGCTGCATGTCGCCGCATTTGGTGCCCTTGCACTAGAATGATCGACCGCGCGCCTCTCGGGCCCGGTTGCACGCCTCGGTCATCCTCGTGCGGTGGCGAGCACCGACGGACGACTCCGGCGCCGGGAGTACTGGCACCTCCCCGGGCAGGCCACCCGGGTCCTGCTGGCGACCTCCGATGCCCACCTGCTCTCCGAGGTGGCCCGCACGGCGCGGGCGCTGGGGCTGGCGGTGTCGTCGTCCCCGGACCTGCTCGACCTCGACGACGAGGACGGCGGCCGCGGCGTCGACCGGCTGTTCCGCCGGCTGGCCCGCGAGCTGACGACGGCGGAGGCCGAGGACCTGCGGGTGGCCACCGACCCGCCGGACGGCGGAGCGGCCCTGGCCGCGCGGCTGCTCACCGCCCCCTCGCTCGCCGTCGAGCTGGCCCGCCGCGGGATCACCGCGGAGATCGGCCTGCTGGCCGAGGCCGAGCTGTGGTCGGTGTACCAGCCGATCGTCCGGCTGGCCGACGGCGCCGTGGTCGCGCAGGAGGCGCTGCTGCGCGGGACGGTCGACGGCCAGGAGGTCGGGGCTGAGGACCTCTTCTTCGTCGCCGAGTCCGCCGGCTGGCTGTCCCGGCTGGACCGGATCGGCCGCGAGTCGGCGATCACCGGGGCGGCGCCCTGGCTCGGGGACGCCGACCTGTTCGTCAACTCGGACCCGGCGTCGGTGCACCGGCCGCAGGTGGACCTGGCCGGCACCGCGCAGGCGCTGGAGGACGCCGGCATCGACCCGTCCCGGCTGGTCGTCGAGGTCGGCGAGGTCTCGGCCGTCCGGGACCGCGGGCACCTGCTGTCGGTGCTCGAGCACCACCGCTCGCGGGGCTGGCGGGTCGCGCTGGACGACGTCGCCGCGGGCTGGTCGAGCCGCTCGCTGATGGCCGCCGTCCGGCCGGACGTGGTCAAGCTGGGTCGGCCGCTGGTGCAGGCGCTGCCCGACGACGGCGCGCGCACCATGGTCCGCTCGGTCGTCGAGCTCGCGCACACCCTGGGTGCCGAGGTCGTGGCCGAGGGCGTGGAGACCGAGCGGGTCGCCGACGAGGTGACCCGGCTCGGCGCCGACCTGGGTCAGGGGTGGCTGTTCGGCCGTCCCGTCCCGCCGCCGGCCGCGCGGGTCAGTGCAGGCCCCAGCCGGTGAGCACCGGACGGGCGTGCTCGTGCCCGAGGACGCCGTAGGAGCCGGCCGGTAGCGCCAGCAGCGCGCCGGCCCGGGGCTCCAGCCGCAGCCAGCGGGCGGTGAGGATGCGCAGCACGTGCCCGTGGGCGACCAGCATCACGTCGCCGTCCTCGAGCAGCGGCCGGGCCCGGTCCAGCACCCGGTCCACCCGCACGCCGACGTCCTGCAGCGTCTCGCCGGGTGTGTCCCCGGGGATCGTGCCGTCGACCCAGATCGACCAGGTGCGGCCCATCTCCTCGCTGATCTCCGCCGTCGTCCGCCCCTCGTAGCCGCCGTAGTCGAGCTCGACGAGGTCGTCGTCGGTGGCGGTGGGCGTGAGTCCGGCCAGCTCGGCGGTGCGTCGTGCCCGCAGCCGGGGGCTCACCCAGACCGCGACGAAGTGGCGGTCCCCCAACTCGCCGCGCAGGCGGCGGGCCTGCTCCTCGCCCTCGGGCAGCAGCGGCAGGTCGGTGACGCTGGTGTGCTGGCCGCTGAGGCTCCACTCGGTCTGCCCGTGCCGCAGCACCACGATCTCGCCCATGGGCCCTCCTGTCTGTGTGTCGGCGGTCACATCCTGGAAGAGCAACCCCCGGTGCGGGTGCTGCCGCGCACAGAGATCCCCGTGGCACCCGGCTGCGGGCCGACCCCGGGAGGCAGCATGACCACGGTCGCGCCCACCGACACCTTCTCGATCGGCGGGGACCTGCCCGTCCACCGCCTCGGCTACGGCGCCATGCAGCTGCCCGGCCCCGGCGTCTGGGGCGAGCCGGCCGACCCGGACAACGCCCGGCGCGTCCTGCGCGCCGCCGTCGAGCAGGGCGTGGACTTCATCGACACCGCCGACTCCTACGGCCCGGTGGTCAGCGAGCGGCTGATCGCCGAGGCGCTGCACCCGTACCCGGAGGGCCTGGTCATCGCGACGAAGGCCGGCCTGACCCGGCAGGGCCCGGGCATCTGGACCCCGGTCGGCCGCCCGGCCTACCTCAAGCAGCAGGTGGAGCTGTCGCTGCGCACCCTGAGGCTCGAGCGCATCGACCTCATCCAGCTGCACCGCATCGACGCCGAGGTGCCGCTGGCCGACCAGCTCGGTGCCTTCAAGGAGCTGCAGGACGAGGGCAAGGTGCGCCACATCGGCGTCTCCGAGGTCTCCGTGGCCGAGCTGGAGCAGGCCCGCCAGATCGTCGACGTCGTCAGCGTGCAGAACCTCTACAACCTGACCAACCGGCAGTCGCAGGACGTCCTCGACCACGCCACCGAGCACGGCATCGGCTTCATCCCGTGGTTCCCGATCGCCACCGGTGACCTGGCCGCGCCGGACAGCCCGGTCGCCGACATCGCGCGGGAGCTGGACGCCACGCCGTCCCAGGTGGCGCTGGCCTGGCTGCTGCACACGTCCCCGGTCGTCCTGCCGATCCCCGGCACCAAGTCCCTCGAGCACCTGGCGGAGAACCTGGGTGCGGCCCAGCTGCGCCTCTCCGACGTGGACATGGCCCGCCTGGACGCGCTCGCGTAGCAGGGGAGAAAGGACCCCCTGCCCCCCACCGCTCGCGAGCTCGCGGCGGGACCCTGCACGGGGCCGGGAGGGGCTCAGCGCCAGCGGCGCAGCGTCCCCGGCCGGACCTGTCGCTGCAGCGGCCGGTTCTCGGTGCGCCGCGCGGGTCGTCCCTGGTACGGCGGGCCCGCGCGGCGCGCCGGGGAGGGCGTGCGGGGGGTGGCCGGGGGGGCGGCCGGACGAGGGTCGACCTCGTCCACGGGTCCGTCGAGCTCGAGCCGGTCGCCGAGTCCGGCCGAGCGGACCAGCCGGCGGGTGGCCGCGGGCGCGCCCACGACGCGGCAGGAGCGGCCGGCTGGTATGAGCGTGTCGGAGAAGACGGCCAGCACCCACAGGCCGGAGCAGTCGCGGAAGCAGGCGCCGGCCACGTCCACGACCACCGGGCCACGTCCGACGAGGGCGGCCTCCTGCAGGGCCTGCGAGAGCCGCTCGGCGGCGGGGACGTCCACGTCGCCGGTCAGCCGGACGACGACCTGGTCCGGAGCGCGGACCACGGCGATCTGCAGGTGCGGCACGGAGACTCCGACGAGGGGTGCTGCATCCGCCGCGGTTTCGGGCGGTCCTTCCGAACGGTAGTGCCGCGCCCCGTCGCCTACAACCCACTGTGCCCGGGCGACTGCGCAGCGCGCTGGCGTGTCCCGCAGCCCGCTCGGGCGGCCCGGCGGGACGCGCGGCACCATGGCGGCGTGGACGCCGAGGACTTCCGCCAGGTCAGGGACGCCGTCCGGCAGCTCGTGCGGGAGGTCGTCATCCCGCTCGAGGAACGCATCGAGGACGAGGACCGCATCCCCGACGAGCTGCGCGCGCAGGCCGCCGAGATGGGGCTGTTCGGCTACGCGCTGCCCGAGGAGCACGGCGGCCTGGGCGTGACGATGGCCGAGGACGTCGAGCTGGCCTTCGAGTTCGGCTACACCACCCCGGCGTTCCGCTCGCTGTTCGGCACGAACAACGGCATCGCCGGCCAGGTGATCGCGAAGTTCGGCAGCGACGAGCAGAAGAAGAGGTACCTGCCGCGGCTGGCCGAGGGCTCGCTGATCGGCTCGTTCGCGCTGACCGAGGCCGAGGCCGGCTCGGACCCCGCGGGGCTGCGCACCACCGCCCGGCGGGACGGCGACGGCTGGGTGCTCAACGGGGCCAAGCGCTACATCACCAACGCGCCGATCGCCGACCTGTTCGTCGTCTTCGCCCGCAGCGACCCGGCCGAGAGGGGCGGGCGGGGCATCTCCAGCTTCGTCGTCGACGCCAGGACGCCGGGGGTCACCGTGGGTCCGAAGGACCGCAAGATGGGCCAGGCCGGCGCCTGGACGGCGGAGGTGTTCCTCGACGACGTCCGCGTACCCGCCGACGCGCTGATCGGCGAGGAGGGCCGCGGCTACGCCAAGGCCCTCACCGTGCTCTCCCGCGGCCGGCTGCACATCGCCGCGCTCTGCGTCGGGATGGCGCAGCGGGTGCTGGACGAGTCGGTCGCCTACGCCGCGACCGCGAAGCAGGGCGGCGCCCCGGTCGGGCGGTTCCAGCTGGTGCAGGCGCACATCGCCGACACCCACGCCGAGCTGCTGGCCGGCCGGGCGATGGTCCGGGACGTGGCCGCCCGCTACGACACCGGCGAGGACACCTCGATCGGCCCGTCGTCGGCCAAGCTCTTCTGCACCGAGATGGTCGGCCGGGCCGTCGACCGCGCGGTGCAGGTGCACGGCGGCCTGGGCTACCTGCGGACGACGCCGGTCGAGCGCTTCTACCGCGACGCCCGGCTCTACCGGCTGTACGAGGG
>DASQXT010000180.1:0-6646 GCA_035639575.1 Geodermatophilus sp. | reverse complement strand
GCGGTGGTGACCGCGGTCGCGAACTTGTTCACCCGCGGGCTCTGCTCCGGGTACCCGCCGATCGGCGCGCACTGGTGCGCGTGCGTGGACAGGTAGAGCACACCGCCGACCGGGAAGCTCGAGTAGGTGTCGCCGTGGCAGGCGTTGATCGCGATGACCGCGCCGCCGTCGGCCCGTGCGGCGAAGGACCCCTCGAGGTTGCCCGGCCCGAAGTAGTCGTAGCCGGTGCCGTACACCGCGGTGCCGTCGGTGGAGAGGCTGTAGACCGCGGAGTTGACGCCCTGGTTGGTGATCAGCTGGTTGACCGCGAACGGGCGGGTCGCGCCGGTGACGGCGTCGAGGGCGCCGACACCGGTGGCCTTGACGCCGTTGAGCGAGTCGAACCGCCCGCCGGCCACGACCTGGCTGCCGCCGCCGGTGACGACCAGGCCCATCACCTCGGTGCTGGTCGCCGTGTTGCCGTCGCGGTTGCCGGCCGCCGAGCCCGGGCCGGGCACCGGGGCCCAGGGCAGCAGGCCGCCGTCGGAGGCGCGGACCGCGGCCAGCTGGCTGCGGCTGACCCCGCCGAGGGCGGAGAAGTTGCCGCCGAGGTAGACGGTGTCGTTCGTGGCGGCCAGCGAGCGCACCTGCGAGCTCACGCTGGGCGCGAACGAGGACACGAGCGTCCCCGTGCGGGTGTCGTAGGCGGCCACGCGGTTGCGCACCTGGCCGTTGGCGCGGGTGAAGTCGCCGCCGACGTAGAGCCGGGTGCCGTCGGGGGACGCCGCCAGGGTCAGCGCCTGTGCGTTGAGGTCGGGAGCGAAGGAGGTGACCAGCGCGCCGGTGCGGATGTCGTAGGCCAGCAGGTTGTTGCGGACCGTCTCCTGCGTGCCGGCCGCAGCGCCGGCCGGGCGGGCCGTGCCGAACTTGCCGGCCGCGTAGACGGTGTTGCCGACGACGACCTGCGCCCAGACGACCCCGTCGACCTGCACGGTGGGCAGCGCGTCGGCGGCGACGGTGGCCGGTTCACCGGCGGACACCGGGCGGGTGTCGGCCGTCGCGGTGCCGGGGACGGCGAGGCCGAGGAGGGCCAGGCCTGCGGTCAGCAGGCCGGCGACGGCCGTGGACCCTGCCCTCCGACGGCGAGGGCGCCGGTCGTGCGGCGCGGGGATTGAGGACATGCGGGATCTCCGAGAGCTCGTGGGCGCGGACCGCCGTCTCCGTGGGCGTCGCGCACGTGCTCTCGATCCCCCGACCGGTGACTGGCGGACACAACCGACCACGCAGCGTTATGCCGGTCAAGGAGCGCACACCCACACGGGCAGGGGTCCACCCGATCGGATGCACCGGTGCACCGGAGGGCTGTCACCCACTCCGCGTCGCCGGCCGGCGGAGCTCAGATCTGCTGCCGGCGCTGCAGCACCAGGAAGGCGAGCCAGCCGAACGGCGCCGGCAGCCAGAACGTCGCCGTCCGGAAGGCGAGGACGGCGGTGAGCGCGGCGGTCACCGGCACACCCGTCGCGGTCAGGGCTCCGACGAGGGCGGCCTCGACGGCCCCGAGCCCGCCAGGTGTGGGCGCCGCCGACCCGATCGTGGACGCCGCCAGGTACACGACGACGAGCGTCGGGAAGGACAGCGACGCGGAGAAGGCGCGCAGCGAGGCGTCGAGCGCCAGCACGTAGCCGCCGTTGAGCAGCAGGATGCCGAGCACCGCCTCCCCGAGGCGGCGCGGCTGGGTCAGCGCGGTGAGCAGCTGGGGCAGGGTCTGGCGCAGCAGCGGCTCCACGCGGCGGTGCAGCAGCCGCCGGGTCGGCGGCAGCATGGCCACCGCGACGAGCACCGCCGTCGCCACGAGCAGGACGACCAGCACCTCGCCGCTGGGCAGGAGCGTCGGGCGGGACGCGGACACGCCGCTCACCCAGCTGCACACCAGCAGCACGACGACCGTGACGACGACGGTGACGACCTGGCTCACGGCGACGCTGGCCGCGGCCGTCGCCAGCGGGACGCCGGCCCGCTGCAGGTAGCGGATGCCGATCCCGACGTGCCCCACGGTCGGCGGGGTCACCAGCGTGACGAAGGCGGTCGCGACCTGCACCAACGTGGTGCGGGCCAGGGGCAGGTCGACGGGCACGAAGGCCTGCAGGGCCAGTGCCGCGCCGACGTAGGTCACCGCCGAGCCGAGCACCGCGACCAGGAGCCACTGCCAGCGGGCCGCGCTCAGCGTGCTGGCGAGGCTGACCTCGGAGAGCTCGGAGGCCAGGACGTACGCGGCGACGGTCGCCGCGACCATCGTGACGACCGTCCGCGGCCGTACCCGCTCGAGCCGCGGCGCGGTCGCCGGTGCCGCCCCGGAGGGTCCCGCGAGCGCCGCGCGCAGGTCGCCGACGACCGACGTCCGGCGCACCGCCTCGCGCAGGGACGGGGGCAGCACCAGCGGCTGGGCCAGCGCCGCCAGCCGTGCCTCGGCCGGCGCCCCGGACCCGTACCCGTCGCGGAACGCGGCCACCGCCGCCTCGACGCCGGCGTGCGCGGCCGCGGTGACCAGCAGCGCCACGACGTCCAGCTCCCGCTGCAGCTCGCTGGCCGCGGGCTGGGCGGACCGCCACCGGGTGAAGCCCACCCGGCCGTCGGGCAGCAGGACGACGGACTGCGGACTGAGCGCTCCGTGGGTCACCCCGGCGCGGTGCACCCGCCGGAGCGCGGTGAAGGCGGTCCGGAGCACCTCGGGGGCCTCGCCGTCCGCGTCCGCGAGGGGGGTGCCGGCGAGCGGCCGGGCCACCGACAGCAGGGCCGGCCCCGCGGACAGCAGCGTCACCACCGTGGGCGCGGGGACGTCGGCCGCCCGGGCGATGCCGGCGCACAGCGCCTCCCGCTCCAGCTGTCCGCGCAGGGTGAGCGCGGGCCGGCCGACGACCGAGGACCGCAGCCGCACCAGCGACACCCCGCGGCGGGCCAGCGAGACGCCGCGGCGGTCGGGGTCCACGACGGCCACCTCGAGGACCCCGTCGGGCGAGGTGGCCGCGTAGCGCAGGCTCTCCACCGGGTGCGGCAGCGGGCACAGCTGGTCCACCGGGAGCCCGGCCGCGGCGAGGACCGCGCGGATCCGTCCCTCGTCCGGGCGGGCGGGCACCACGCCGACCAGCACCCGGACGAGCAGGCCCATCGCCGTCCCGCTGAGGAGCGCGACCGCGCCGCTGAGCAGGGTGAGGCTGCCCAGGGCGAGGGCGCACAGCACGGCCGCCCCGAGCGCCAGCCGGGCGGGCGTCGTCCACCGCGGGCGCCGCTGCAGGTCGGCCCCGACGAGCAGGCCGACGGCGGCGGCGATCGGCGTGACCGCCGCGTCCTCGGCCGTCCCCAGCAGGTCCTGCCGGCCCAGCAGCCACTCCGCGGCCTTCCCCGCGGCCAGGGCCAGGACACAGGCGAGGGCCGCGGAGGTGACCGCGAACCGGCGCCGCCGCAGCGCGTCGAGCAGAACGGCACCCAGGACGGCCAGCACGGCGAGCGAGGCGATGCCGTTGGCGATGGAGAGCACGGTGCCGGGCAGTCCGCCGAGGGCCGTGTCGGCGAGGTCCGCGTCCACGGCCGGCGCCTGGGGCGCCTGCAGGGCGAGCAGGACCAGGAGCAGCAGCGCGCCGGCCGCGAGCCCCAGCGCGACGCCGTCGGCCGGACGGCGGACCCGGGTCCGCGGCCAGAACGACGTCCGCCGGTCCGCGCCCCCCTCCGTCACCCGGCCAGTATTCGCAGGTCCCGGCGCAGCCGCTGCCCCGGGTCGCGCCGCCGGTGGACGAGGCCTCAGCGGTGCGGGGCGGCCCGCTCGGCCCGGGCCCCCTCTGCGCCGGACGCCCCCTGCGCCGCTGCCGTGGTCGGTCCGGGCAGCCGCAGGCTGACCAGCAGCGCGAGCAGCGGCAGTGGCAGGAGGGCGGCCACCGACCACCCCAGGCCGTGCGCGTCGGCCAGCACCCCGAAGAGGGGGGTCACGGCACCGCCGGCCGACACGGCCAGGCCGAGGGTGACGCCGGAGGCCGTGCCGACCCGGTTGGGCAGCAGCTCCTGCCCGAGGGTGGTCTGCACGGAGAAGGGCAGGTAGAGCCCAACCCCGAGCAGGACGGCGGCGCCGAGGGCCGCGGGCCAGGACGGCGCCGCGGCGAGCAGGACCAGGCCGGGCACGGCGACCGCGTAGCCCAGCCGGATGGCCGGCACCCGGCCCCACCGGTCGGCGAGCCAGCCCCCGGCGAGGGTGCCGAGCGCCCCGACGGCGAGGAACGTCGCCAGCGTCGCGGAGCCGGCCGAGGCGGGGACGCCGAAGCGGTCGATGACGTACAGCGCGACCAGCGACGAGACCCCGAAGTAGAGGACCGAGCGGATCACCACCAGCCCGGTCAGCCAGCCGAACGAGCGCCAGTCGTCGTCCCGCTGCCGCGCCCCGCCGGCCGCGGTGGGAGGGCGCGGCCGGGCGCGGGCCCGGCGGCCGAGAGCCAGGAGGACGGCGGCCGTGCAGAGGGCCGGCACCGCCAGCAGGGGCGTGCCCGCCACGCCGTACGCCAGCAGCACGGGCGTGACCACGACCGGGCCGAGGGCGAGGCCGGCGTTGCCGCCGACGGCGAACCAGCTCATGCCCTGCGCCGAGGCGCCGGCAGCCGCACGGGCCGCGCGGGCCGCCGCCGGGTGGTAGGCGGCCACGCCGAGGCCGGAGAGGGCCACGGCCGCCCAGGTCCACCAGTAGGCGTCGCCGAGGCCGGCCAGTCCGATGCCGACCCCGGCGACCAGCAGGCCCACCGCGGGCAGCCAGGGCAGGGGCCGGCGGTCGGCCAGGACGCCGAAGGCCGGCTGCACCACCGAGGAGAGCACCGTGGCGGCGAGGGTGATGCCGGTGGCCGCGGCGTAGGAGTACCCCCGCTCCAGCACCAGGAACGGCAGCAGCGCGGGCACCGCCCCCTGGTACAGGTCGTCCACGACGTGGCTGAGGGTCAGCAGGCCCAGCCCCCGGCGGTCGACCACCCGTCCGTCCGAGGGCGGCCTACCGCCCCGGTGCTCGCTCCGCACCAGGCGACCGTGGCCGGACGGCCGCCGGTCGTCAACCGGCCGAGGGTCAGTGCGCGCCGGCGAGGGCGGGCTCCTCCGGCGCGTCGGTCAGCTGCCAGGGCCGCACGACGGTCACGAGCACGCCGATGGCCAGCACCAGCGCGGCGAGGATCACCGTGCCCATCGCCGCGGCGTCGTTGCCCAGCAGGCCGACGACCGGCGACACCGCGGCGCCCACACCGAACTGCACCGCGCCCAGCAGCGCCGCGGCCGAGCCGGCCGACTCCCCGTGCCGGGACAGCGCCAGCGCCGGGGCGTTGGGCAGCGCCAGGCCGGAGGCGAAGAGCATCGCCCACAGCGGGACGACGACGCCGGGCAGCCCGCCGGTGCCGGTGACGGCGAGGACCAGCAGCACCGCGCCGGCGACCGCGCCGACCGCGACGCCGGTGACCAGCACCTGGGCCGGCGACCAGCGCCGCAGCACCACCGGGTTGAGCTGGGTCGCCGCGATCAGCCAGACCGCGCCCGCGCCGAACAGCAGACCGAACTGCTGCTCGTCGAGGCCGAACTGCCGCTGGAAGACGAACGACGAGCCGGAGACGTAGCTGAACAGCCCGGCCATCGTCAGCCCGGCGACGAGCACCAGGCCGACGAAGGTGCGGTCGCGCAGCAGCCCGCGGTAGGTGCGCAGGGTGCCGGCGACGCCGCGGCCGCTGCGCCGGGACGGCGGCAGCGTCTCGCGCAGGGCTCCCGCACCGACGGCGAGCAGCAGCAGGCCGTAGCCCGCGAGGACGGCGAAGATGCCGCGCCAGCTCGTGACCCGCAGCAGCTCCCCGCCCAGCGTGGGGGCCAGCACCGGCGCGGCGCCGAGCACGAGGAACAACCGGGACAGCATCGTGGCGGCCGCCCGCCCGGTGAACAGGTCACGCACCACCGCCATCGCGACCACCGCGCCGGCCGCCGTCCCCACTCCCTGCAGCAGGCGGAGCACGCCGAGCACCTCGATGCTCGGGGCGACCAGCACCAGCAGCGACGCGACCACGTACAGCGCCGTGCCGGCCAGCAGCGGTCCGCGCCGCCCGAACGCGTCGGAGAGCGGGCCGAGCACCAGCTGGCCGATCGCCAGGCCGACCAGGGTGCCGGTGAGGGTCAGCTGGACCATCGCCGACGTCGTCCCCAGCTCGGCGGTGATGGTGGGCAGCGCCGGCAGGTACATGTCGATCGTCAGCGGCCCGACGGCGACGAACGCACCGAGGAGGAGGGCCAGCGCCGCCCGGTTGGGCGGCGCGGCCTCGGGCGTCGGTGCGAGCCTCGCGGTCGCGGCGCGGTCCTGCAGCTCGGTCACGGGCGTCCATTCGTCCAGGCGGTCTGACTCGGCCCACGCTGGCCGGATGTCAGGAGCCAAGGCAGCGCCGGCGCCGTCCATTCCCCGGGCGGCGCCGGTCGCTGCTCACACCCCGAGCGGCTCGCGGGCCGCGGCGACGGCCCGGCGGGCGTCCTGGGCCACCAGGTCGGCGTTGACCTGCGCCCCCGCGGCCGCACCCGCGGCCGCGGCCGCGCCGACCTGCGCGGACAGGTCGGTGACGTTGCCGGCGAGCCACACGCCGGGGACGGCGCTGCGCCCGGCGGCGTCGGCGACCAG
>DASQXT010000179.1:0-2672 GCA_035639575.1 Geodermatophilus sp. | reverse complement strand
TTCGTGGCCGCGGGCCGCGCGCGTGGGCTGGACATGGAGCTCGGCGACGCCCTCGGCTACCTGGAGGCACTGCCGCCGGACTCCATCGACATGGTCACGGCCTTCCACGTCATCGAACACCTGGCCACCGAGGACCTGCTGTCACTGCTGGAAGCGGCGAGAGGCGCGCTGCGCCCCGGCGGCTGCCTGCTGCTCGAGACGCCGAACCCCACGAACCTGGTCATGGCCGCCTGCGACTTCTACAACGACCCGACACACCGGTCGCCGCTTCCCCCGGCCCTGACGGAGTACCTCGTGTCCACGCAGGGTTTCGGCGACGTCGAGGTCCGGCCGCTCCATCCGAAGACCGTTCCGCAGATGCCCACCTGCGGTGCGGACGCCTGCGCCCGGGTCCATGAGCTCGTCGCGCAAGCGCTCTTCGGGCCACAGGACTACGCCGTCCTCGGCTACAAGCTGCCTGTGGAGGAACGATGAGGCCCGGGCGATGAACCGCGACCCGTGCCGGGTGCTCTACCTCGACGGCTACACGGTGCCCGATCCGAAGGTGGGCGTTCCGTCCAGCGACGCCATCGGGTACGGCATCACGGCGTCCTCGGCGATCCGCGACGGACTGGCAGCCCGCGGACTCGACGTCGTCCGTCCCCGACTCGACCTGCCGCCGACGGGGCCCGGAGGTCCGGATCAACGACTCTCGTGGATCCTCGCGAACTACCGCGGCGTACTCCGCGAACTCGTCGAGGACCCTCCCGACGTCATCTTCTGCTTCCACATCTTCTCGGTCTTCCCCGTGGAGATCCGGCGGATGCTGCTCGACCTCGGTCTGTCGATCCCCATCGTCGGTTACACGCACGGCAGTCACTGGGACCCCACCGACACCTTCCGCACCGAGACCTACCCCGGGATGGAGGTGCTGGACCTGGCCAACCTGCACGTCCTCGACCGCGTACTGCTGGTCTCCGAGTACATGCGGACGACGCTGCGGGCCACGATCGGCGCCTTCAACACCCCCCTGGCTGAGCAGATCGACGCCTCCGCCGCGGTGGTCGGGTTGCCCCTCGCCGTCGACCGGATGGACGCCTGCCGATCCGATCGCCGGTTCTCCCGCCCGACCGTGGTCTTCAACCACGCACCGGTGTCCAGCAAGAACCCCGAGCTCTTCGCCCGCGTCATGGCCCGGGTGCTGCCGCACCACGACGTCGCCGTCCTGATCACCCGCGACTTCGCCCCGTGGCAGCCGGGTGGTGAGGCGATCGCGGAGCTCGCAGCGCGGTTCCCGGAGCAGGTGGTCCTCGGCCGCGACATGCCGCTGGACGAGTACTTCCAGGCGTTGTGGGCGGCCGACCTGCAGGTGTCGACAGCGACCCACGAGAGCCTCGGTGTGTCGACGCTCGAGGCGATGTACACGGGGAACTGCTGTGTCCTCCCACGGGTCGGCAGCTACCCGGAGATCTGCGACGGCCATCCGGACGTCCTGTACGAACCGGGAGAGGAGCCGCTGGAGGAGCGGCTGCGCTGGTTCCTCGAGCATCCCGAACACCGGCGTGCCGTCGCGTCCGAGCTGCAACGGATGGCGGACAGATTCCACCCGCGAGCAGTCGTCGAGAAGATCGCCGCAGCGGTGCGGGACGTGACCCTCGGCGGCCGCTGACGGCGTCCCTTTCGTCGATGGTGCTGGCCCGGGAGACGACTGTGCCGCTCCCACGGACAGGACGGGCGACAGCGGAACGGCGGTCCAGGTGGATGCAGGCCGCGCAGTGTGCTCAGGGTCTGGACGTCCAACCAACTCCCAGGGAGGGGCTGACGAATCACCCGAAGGCGCAGGTGGAGACCCACGACCTCGTGCATGGACAGCGGCGGCCAGTCGTTGACGTGGTGACCGCTCTGATCGCCACAGGTCGGAGTGGCAGCCAAGCGCCGTGGAGCCGAAGGTCATCAGCGCTTCGGGGTTCGATTCCCTGATGGCGCACTCACTCCACTCGTATCCACCCTCTGACCTGGGATTTCAGGCTCGGTGGGCACGCCTCGTGGCAATGAACTCGCTCCCGGCCACGGAAAACCCATGGTGAACGTCTGGCGCGTGCGGATGACGTACCAGAGATCGACCACGGAGGCGACGGAGACGACGACGCCGTCGGTTGCCGCTGCCTCCTCGAGGACGTCGAGCGCCGCGGCCGAGAGTCGTCGGTCCGGGTCGTCGAGCAGGTACCAGATCAGCGCGTGAGTGTCGGCGACGACCCTCGCCGGGGCGGCAGGCCCCAGGCGCCGCCCTCACCGTAGCGCGCAGCCGATTCCTGGGCGGCGAGAGAGCTTGCGGCCTCGAAGTCCTCCCAGCTCGGCGCGGATCCCGAAGCGTGCGCGAGAGCGCCGCGCAGGGAGCGCCGGCGCGCCGTCGGGGCCGCGGGCGTCACGGGCACGACGCGCAGGTGCGCCCCCGGCTCGACTCCCCAGCGAGCCAGCTGCGCTGCGTCGACGACACCCGAGCCGTCAGCGCCGACGACGAGGTCCAGCGCCTCGAGATGCTGTTCGGCCGACGACATGATCACAGGCTAGCGCTGCAGACTCTCATGCAGTCGTCACCGATGCGGCTGTTCCGAGGCCCTGGAGGAGGACTGGAGATCTTCGGCAGGTTTGTAGGTGAGCGAGCGGACGCTCTCACCGGCGTCGCCGTCGCC
>DASQXT010000178.1:0-2072 GCA_035639575.1 Geodermatophilus sp. | reverse complement strand
CAGCTCGAGCAGGACTACGACACCACCCCGGACTCCGACTCCGGCACCAACCGCACCGCCGACGACGTCGAGGCCAGCCTCGACCCGGTGGTGGGCGGCGAGGGCCCGGAGGAGTCCGCGATGCACGTCGTGGACTAGGCCGTCGGTCGGCCTACCGGCCGACACCGCGGCCAGGAGCCGTCCCCGGCGTGCGGGGAGCCCACCCGGCCACTCGTCGGGGACCCTCCGGGCCCCACTCCTCGCGGCCACCGCGGCCAGGAGCCGTCCCCCCGTGAGCTGAGCCCTTCTCCGTGTCCCGGTCAGGGGACCCTCCGGGCCCCCGTGACCGGCCCACTCCGGCCAGGTGCCGTCCCCGGCTCCTCCGGGGGGCGGGTTGGCACGTTCGACCTCGGATGTCTACGTTGATGGTGCGGTTGAGCAGGCAGCCGCGGCCGCGCCGGGCGACCTCCCGGCACGGACACGAACGACGACGTGCGTGTCCGGGGGCCACGACATCCGGGGGGCCGCGCAGCGGTAGATTGACCGGGCGGTCGTGCCGCCGGTACTGCCGTTGAGAGGAGCTCAGCCCGTGACCACATCCGACCTGCCTGCCGAGGGGCAGCCCGACGTGCCGACCGAGGGCACGGACGCACCCTTCGACGACGTGATCACGCTCTCGACCTCCACCGGCGAGGACGGCGCGGTCACGGTGACGGTCGTCGGCGAAGTGGACACGTTCACGGCCCCGGTGCTCCGGTCGTCTCTCGACACCCAGCTCGAGCAGCAGCCCAAGGCGCTGGTCATCGACCTGTCGGGCGTCCAGTTCCTCGGCTCCGCCGGTCTGGCCGTCCTCGTCGAGACCCAGAAGTCGGCCCGCTCCCGTGACGTGGACCTCCGCCTGATCGCCACCACCCGCGCGGTCACCCGCCCGCTCGAGGTCACCGGCCTGATCGACCTGTTCACGATCGTCGACGGCAGCGCCCGCTGACGGAGGACCCCTTGCCCCCGCAGGGGCCACAGCACTGACGAGAGGCCCCGCTCCGGCGGGGCCTCTCGTCGTCTGCGGCGTCTCCCCCGGTGCGCCGCCTCGAGCCTGCGAGGCGTGGGGGAGGGTGGTCCTCCCTCAGACGCTGAGCAGCCGGCACACCGCCTGCTCCAGCGTGCGCTGCACCTCGCGGTCTCCCTCGGCCTCCGTCGCCTCCGTCAGCGCGTCGGCGATGGTCTCCCCGTTCTCGTAGCGGTCCACCACCCGCGGGTCGACGTAGCTGGCCTTGCAGACCGCCGGGGTGTTGCCGAGCTGCTCGGAGACCTCCTTGTAGGCCGCGTTGACCGTCCGCTTGCGCGCCGTCCTGCTGGCCGGTGGCGGAGCCGCGGCCAGCGTGGCGGCCATCTGCACCGTGGCGTTCCACGTGCGGAAGTCCTTGGCCGTGATCTCCGCCCCGCTGATCTCCCTGAGGTAGGCGTTCACCTCGGTGCTGGTCACGTCGTGCCAGGTGCGGCCGCCGTCGGCCGGGTCGTCCACCCAGTAGCCGAGCAGCTCCTCCCCCTCGTCCGCCGGACGCTTGAGCAGCTCGCGGACGACGTCGGCCGTAGGCTTGTCGGTGAGCTCCAGCTCCCGCTCGATGCCACCCTTGGCGGTGTAGGAGAAGAAGACGCGCTCGCCGCGGACCCGCACGTGCTCCCTGCGCAGCGTGGCCAGACCGTAGGTGCCGTTGTCCTCGGCGTACTGCTCGCTGCCCACACGGAAGGCGCCGAGGTCCAGCAGCCGGACGGCGGTGGCGAGCACGCGTTCCCGGGTCAGTCCCCGGCCGTGGATGGCGTCGACCACGGCGTCGCGCACGTCGGGCAGCTGGTGGGCGATCTCCAGCACCCGCTCGTGCTTCTCGGCGTCCCGCCGCGCCCGCCACTGGTCGTGGTAGCGGTACTGCCGGCGACCGGCGACGTCCACCCCGGTGGCCTGGATGTGCCCGTTGGGCCAGGGGCAGATCCAGACGTCCTTCCAGGCCGGCGGGATGGCCAGCGACCGCAGCCGGTCCAGGCGCTCGTCCTTGATGAGCGCCCCGTCCTCGTCGTAGTAGGCGAAGCCGCGGCCG
>DASQXT010000177.1:0-3240 GCA_035639575.1 Geodermatophilus sp. | reverse complement strand
GTCGCCCGGCTCACCGGACCGCGGCTGGCGCGCGCCGACCGGCTGTTCCGCGACCGCGGCTTCGTCGCCGTCGTGCTCGCGCGGATGAGCCCGGTGCCGTTCTGGGTGGTCAGCTACGCCGCCGGCCTGTCGAGCATCCGGTGGCTGCCGGCCACGCTCGGCACCGTCGTCGGCGTCGTGCCGGGAGCGGTGCTGCACGTCGGCATCGGTGCCTCCGTCGTCGGCTGGCTCTAGCCCCCTTTCGGGCCACCCCCGCCGTGTCGGGCCCGCACAACGGGTGCTGGGTGTCACAATGGTGAACAACAGGTGAACGAGAGGTGGCTGTCATGCGTGTTAACCAGTGTCCGCAGGTGCGTTGGGTCCCCGTCATGGACAGCGCCGGCCACCGGCACATGGAGATGCGCTGGACCGTGCCGGCCAAGCCGACGGCGCAGCCGACCGCGGCTCCGGCCACGCTGCGCGCCGCCTGACCCGTCTGCTTCCCGAGACCCCGCCGCTCCTCGGTGATCGGCGGGGTCTCGTGGCGTCTCGACGCAGGTCACCCGGTCGGGTCCTCGGCGCCCGCCCACCTCCGGGACAGCCGCTCGGCAGGCCACCGGTCCAGCAGCACGCGGCCGTGATCATGGGGTTGTTGCTGCCCGGGACGGCGTGTCAGCGCGTGTCGCCTGCACCAACCCCATGATCAACTCCGCTCGAGGCTGCCGGGAGCGTCTTCGCTGGTCCGCGGCCGACCGTCAGCCGAGCGCGAGCACCCGCACGAGCTGGCGGGCGGCGTCCCCGCCGTCGGTGATGGCGACGTCCAGGGCGCCGGCCACGTCCAGGTCGTCGAACAGCCGGTCGGCCACCGCGCGGCTCGCCGCCGGCGACGAGCCGGACCGGCCGGCGGCGGAGAACAACGCGTCCAGCCGCGCGGACGCCGTCTCCACCAGCTCCGGCCGGTACTCCCACGGCTGCGACCACGGCCGGTCCAGCACGAGCAACCGCAGCGCCGGGCCGGAGGTCACCCGCAGGAGGTCCGCGACCAGCGTCAGGTTGCCGGTCGACTTCGCCATCTTGGCGCCGTCCTGGAACACCGCCCCGACGTGCAGCCGACTGCGCGCGAACGGCGCCACCCCGGAGGCCGCCTCGGCCATCGCCGCCTGGTGCGCGTGGTGCGGGAACGCCAGGTCGGCGCCGCCCACCAGCACGTCCACGCCGTGGCCCAGGGTCGCGGTCGCCATCGCCGCGCACTCCGCGTGCCAGCCCGGCCGCCCCCACCCCCACGGGGAGGGCCAGGCCGGGTCCCGCTCGCCGGAGGGCCGCCACACCGGCACGTCGAACGGGTCCTCGCGCAACGGCTCGTCCGGGCCGTCCCCGAACTCGGCGGCCAGCTCGCGCGCCCGGTCGAGGGACAGCCCCGACGCCGCCACCGCCTCGGCGCCGCGGAAGAACACGTGCCCCTCCCGCTCGTACGCCCGGCCGGCCCGCAGCAGCGCCGCGGCCAGCTGCTGCACGTGCACGATGTGGTGCCGCGCCCGCGGCGCGTGGGTCGGCGGCCGCACCCCGAGGGCCCGCATGTCCTGCTCGAAGGCGAACTCCTGGCTCAGCGCGAACTCGTCGTAGTGCCGGCCGCGGGCGTCGGCGGCGCGGGTCAGCACGTCGTCGACGTCGGTCACGTTCCGGCTGGTCACCACGTCCGCGCCGGCCAGCCGCAGCACCGACCCGAGGACGTCGGCCCACACGAACGTCGCCGCGTGCCCGAGGTGGGTCACGTCGTAGGGCGTGATCCCGCAGACGTACACGCGCGCGGGACTGACCACCGGCAGCGGTCGCCCACCCAGCCGCAGGTCGGCGCTGCGGACGTCGACCGGCTCGGCGACGCGGCCGGCGACGCCGACGATCCCGGGAGAGGTGACAGGAGACGGGGCCATGCCGCCATCCTGCCCGCCGCGCTCAGCCCTCCCGCAGCAGCCCGAGGACGGCGGCCAGCGTCAACCGGGGGTTGACGACACAGGGACCGTCAACCTACGGTTGACGGCATGGCCGAACCCATCCCCGTCTCCGCCTCCGTCCGGCTCGACGACCTCATCGACACGATCAAACGCGTGCGCACCGATCCGCTGGACCAGCTGACCGACGCCGTCCTCGTCGCCGACCACATCGGCGAGGTCGCGGACGCACTCATCGGTCACTTCGTCGACCAGGCCCGCCGACAGGGCGCCTCCTGGACCGAGATCGGCGCCAGCATGGGGGTGACCAAGCAGGCGGCGCAGAAGCGCTTCGTGCAGCGTCCGCGGGCCACCGACGCAGCCGCGATGGACCCCAGCGCCGGGTTCAGCCGGTTCACCCCACGGGCCCGCAACGTCGTGGTGGCCGCGCAGAACGAGGCCCGCGCCCGGCGCGACCAGCAGATCCGCGTCGAGCACCTGGTGCTGGGCCTGCTGGCCGAACCGGAGGGGCTCGCCGCGCGGGCGATCGTCGCGCAGGGGGTGTCACCGGACCGGGTCCGCGAGGTGGCGACGGCGACGCTCGGGCCCTCCGGCACCGGCGAGTCACCGGAGCTGGTGCCGTTCGACGACCGCACGCGGGCGACGCTCGAGGCGACGTTCCGCGAGGCGCTGCGGCTGGGTCACGACTACATCGGCACCGAACACCTGCTGCTGGCCCTGCTCGACGCCGACGAGGGCACCGGCGTGCTGGCCGGCCTCGGCGTCGACCGGGCGCACGCCGAGGAGTTCGTGACCCGGACGCTCGCGGCGATGGCGGAGGCGACCGGGCGCCAGTAGCGCGCGTGTGCCACCGTTCCTCCCCGTGACCGCCGTCCTCTCGATCCAGTCCCACGTCGCCTACGGCCACGTCGGCAACTCCTCGGCCGTCTTCCCGCTGCAGCGCCTGGGCATCGAGGTGTGGCCGGTGCACACCGTGCAGTTCTCCAACCACACCGGCTACGGCGAGTGGAAGGGCCGGGTCTTCGACGGCCCGGCGATCGAGGAGGTCGTCGACGGCATCGCCGAGCGCGGCGTGCTGGGCTCCTGCGACGCCGTCCTCTCCGGCTACCTCGGCTCGGCCGACATCGGGCACGCCGTCGTCGGCACCGTGCAGCGGGTGCGCCAGGCCAACCCGGCGGCGGTCTACTGCTGCGACCCGGTCATCGGCGACGTCGGCCGCGGCGTCTTCGTCCGCCCCGGCATCCCCGACTTCATGCGCGAGGTCGCCGTCCCCGCCGCCGACCTGGTCACCCCCAACCACTACGAGCTCGAC
>DASQXT010000176.1:0-2168 GCA_035639575.1 Geodermatophilus sp. | reverse complement strand
TCAGCGGTCCTCGAACGCGAGCCGGGCCTCGGGGGTGGCCAGCAGGTACAGCTCGGTCGCCACGAGCACCAGCAGCGGGATGCCGACCCACGCGCCACCCCACTCGAACGCCGAGTAGAAGCCGAACAGCCCCAGCAGCAGTTGCAGGAAGACGACCGGCCCGCGCGACCACGGCGACACCCGCCACAGCCCGACGGCGGCCGCGCCCAGCCCGACCGCGAAGATGCCGACGTAGACCACCTCGGCCAGGGCCCGCCCGACGCTGTCGGCGGTCGAGGTGACCGTGAGGACGAGCAGCCACAGGGCGACCGCGGCCAGCGCCGCGGCCTCCACGCCGGCGACCAGCGCCGCCCGGCGCACCGCCCTCGGGGCCGCCGGTCGCTCCCGCTCGGGACGCGGCGCCGCCGGCTCGGCCGCGCCGCCGAGCAGCCGTTCCACCCGCCGGCGGTCCCGGGGCGGCCTGGCTCCGGACTGCTCGGTCACGACCGGCAGGGTACGCGCCGGCACACCCGCGGGACGGCGTCCCGCGGACCCGGTCACCGGCGCCCGTGCCACGCCGTCGCGGGGGTGAGCCGCGCCGCTGGCTAGCCTGACTGCCATGCGCGCGCTCGTGGTGGCCAACCCCGCGGCGACGACGACCAACCGCGGCGTGCGCGACCGGGTGCTCACCACCCTCGCCGACGAGCTGCAGGTGGAGCTGGCCGAGACCACCCATCGCGGTCACGGCAACGAGCTGGCTCGCAAGGCGTGCGTGGACGGCGTCGACGTCGTCCTCGCCCTCGGCGGCGACGGCACGGTCAACGAGGTGGTCAACGGCCTGCTGCACGACGGCCCGGGCGAGCACGTCCCGCCGCTCGCCGTGGTGCCCGGCGGGTCGACCAACGTGTTCTCCCGCGCGCTGGGCCGGGCCCGCGACCCCCTGACCGCGACCCGCGAGGTCCTCGACTCGCTGCGCGCCGGACGCACCCGGCGCATCTCGCTCGGTACGGCCAGCGTCCGCGGCGCCACCACGGCGCCGGCCCGGCTGCCCGACCCGGCCCTGGCGCAGTCCGCCGCCGACGCCGGTGCCGCGGCCCACCCCGAGTGGAGCGAGCCGCGCTGGTTCGCCTTCTCCGCCGGGCTGGGCTTCGACGCCGACGTCATCGGCCGGGTGGAGGCGCACCGCGCCCGCGGGCTGCGCTCGACCGGGCTGCTCTACGTGCTCGAGGCGACCAGCACGTTCGTCTTCGGCCGCGAGCGCCGGGACCCGGCGATGTCGGCCCACCTGCCCGGGGGCCCGCCGCTCGACGGGTTGTTCCTCTGCCTGGTCTCCAACGTCTCACCGTGGACCTATCTGGGCGCCCACGCGGTCAACCCGACCCCGGACGCCACCTTCGACAGCGGCCTGGACGTCTTCGCGCTCGGCCCCACCGGGATCGTCCGGATGCTGCACCACGTGCGCGAGGTGTTCGCCTCGCGGCCCGACGTCCGCGGCGGGGGCGTGCACCGCTGGCACGACCTGGACGAACTGACCCTCACCGCACGCCGTCCGCAGGGGTGGCAGCTCGACGGCGACCACCTCGGGACGGCGACCGGACTGCGGCTGTGCAGCGTCCCGTCGGCGCTGACCGTCATCGCCTAGTCACAGGAACCACGCGGTTCCGATATCTGTCGCTGACCTGCGCTTTCACCACGGACCCGGCCGTTTGTCAACGCACCGCGCTGGCGGTTCCGCTGGTCGAGTGGCGGGCCGTACCATGCCCGTGGTGAGCTTGCTCACGAGGGGTCGACCGATGCCCTCGTTCTGCTTGACAGGTGTCCTCGCCGTGAAAACATCGCGGGAGGAAAGCAACCTGTCGGTAACAAATGCACGAAGTCGCTGTGCCATGGCGCTGGTCACCCCGGTGCCGGCCTGCGGATCAGTCCGAGGCCGGCGACAACTGCACCACACCGTAGACGACATCGAGGAGAACACCGCCATGGACTGGCGCCACCGCGCGCTCTGCCGCGACGAGGACCCGGAGCTGTTCTTCCCCATCGGGACGACCGGCCCCGCTCTCGTGCAGATCGAGCAGGCCAAGGGTGTGTGCCGCCGCTGCCCCGTCACCGAGTCGTGCCTCGACTGGGCACTGCGCTCGGGGCAGGACTCCGGCGTCTGGGGTGGGCTCTCGGAGGACGAGCGGCGGGCG
>DASQXT010000175.1:0-7352 GCA_035639575.1 Geodermatophilus sp. | reverse complement strand
CCGGCCCGCCCGGTGACGACCAGGGTCACCGACGCCGCGGCGCCGGTGACCAGGCCGAGGAACACCCCGGCCAGCAGCGCACCCCAGCCCACCCAGCCCAGCACCAGGCCGAGCAGGCCCAGCAGCTTGACGTCGCCGAAGCCGAGCCCCCGCGGCGAGAGGACGGCGGCGCAGGCGGCCAGCCCGAACGCGGCCGCGCCGGCGAGCACGGCGCGCAGCAGCGCCGCCCAGGTGCCCAGCGCGACGGCGTCGACCAGCAGCGCCGTGGCCACCGCCGCGTACGCCGGGACGGTCACCCGGTCCGGCAGCCGGTGGACGGCGAGGTCGACCTGCGCGAGCACCACCCCGGCGCCCGCTGCCCAGGCCAGCGCGACGGTCCCCGGCCGCACGCCGCCGGCCAGCAGCGCCCCGGCCAGCGCCAGGGCGACCAGGACGACGGTCAGCGCGGTGCGCAGCGGACCGGCCGTCGCCGCGTCGTCCCGCCGGGCCAGCCGGACCGCCAGCCGGGCCAGCCACGGCCCCAGGACCAGCCCACCGGTCAGGGCCAGGGCGACGACCGCGCCGGGCGGGAGGTCCGCGACGGGCACGCCGGTCAGCGGTGGCCGACGGCGGCGTCGAGCGCGCCGCGCATCGCCACCAGCGGCGCCGGCTGCCCGGTCATCAGCTCCACCTGGGCGGTGGCCTGCCAGAACAGCACCTCGAGGCCGCCGACGACGGTGCCACCGACCTGGGTGACCGCGCTCGCCAGCGGCGTCGGCCAGGGGTCGTAGAGGACGTCGAGGACGGTCTGCTCCGCCGTCCAGGGCAGCCGCGCGACCGCCGGTTGGCCGCCGACCGGCACGGTGCTGACCACGACCTGGGCGTCGACGACGGCCGAGGCCAGCGAGACCACCGTCGTCGGGACGCCGAGGGTGTCGAGCACCCGCAGCAGGTCCCCGGCGCGGCCGGGCTCGCGGACGACGACGTCGACGTGCGTGGCGCCCAGCGAGGCCAGCGCCACCGCCGTGGCCGCCGCCGTCCCACCGGCGCCGACGATCGCGGCGCGGTCGACCGAGGTGACCCCGGCCTGCTGCAGGGTGGTGCCGACGCCGAGGACGTCGGTGTTCTCCGCCCGCCAGCCCGCCTCGGTGCGCACCAGCGTGTTGGCCGCGTGCAGCAGGCGCGGCAGCGGCTCCACCACGTCGGCGACGTCGACCGCGGCCTGCTTGCACGGCATCGTCACGGAGAAGCCGCGCCACTCCTCGCCGAGCCCGGCGAGCAGCACCGGCAGGTCCTCCGCGCCGACGTCCAGGGCGTCGTAGGTCCAGTCGTCGAGGCCCAGGGCCGCGTAGGCGGCCCGGTGCAGCAGCGGGGACAGCGAGTGCCCCACCGGGCGGCCGAGGACGGCCGCTCTCACCCGCCCGGCTGCTCGCGCAGCCACTGCTGGAACAGCAGCACGTTCTGCTGGTGCTCCTCGGCGGTGCGCGCGAAGCGGGTCTCGCCGGTGTCGGGGTTGATGACGACGAAGAAGCGCCAGTCGCCGGGGGCCGGCGCGAGCACCGCCTCGATGGCCTGCTCACCCGGGTTGCTGATCGCCCCCGGCGGCAGCCCGGGGTGCAGGTAGGTGTTGTACGGCGAGGGGTTGGCGCGGTCCTCGGGCGTGGTGGTGATCCCGGACTTGCCGTTGGCGTAGTTCACCGTGGTGTCCAGCTGCAGCGGCATGCCGTCGGCGAGCCGGTTCTCCAGCACGCGGGCCACCATGGCCATGTCCTGGGGCGAGGCGGCCTCGGCCTGCACGATGCTGGCCTTGGTGAGCACGGTCAACCGGGCAGCCTCGGGCACCTGCAGCGCGTCGAGCGCCTGGTCGGTCCGCGTCACCATGCTGCGGAGCACGTCGGCGGGGGTGTCGTCGGGCTCGACGTCGTAGGTGGCCGGGAACAGGAAGCCCTCGAGCATCCCGTTGGCGTAGGCCGGCAGGCCGATCGCGGCGGGGTCGGCGGCCACGGCCTGCAGCTGCGGCAGCGGCGTCCCGGTCTGCTCGGACAGCAGGGCGAGGGTGGCGGCCACGGTGAGCCCCTCCCGCACGGTCACGCGGGTGACCTGGCGGGCCGCGGGGTCCAGCAGCAGGTCGAGCGCGGCCTGGCCGCTCATCTGCGAGCGCAGCGCGTAGACGCCGGGCTGGATGCCCGTGGCGGCGGGCTCGGTCTCGGCGGCGTCGACGAAGGGGCCCGGTGAGGCGATGACGCCCTCGGCCACCAGGGTGCGGGCGATGTCGCTGAGGGTGTCGCCGGAGGAGACGCGCACGTCGACGGAGCCGCTGCCCTGCCCGGCGAAGTCCTCACCGCCCGGGTTGACCAGGCCGATCAGCGCCTTGCCGCCGTAGAAGATGCCGACCACGAGGCCGGCGAGGACCAGCAGCGACAGGACGACGGCCAGCGGGTTGCGTCGGCGACGCGGGCGGCCGGAGCCACGCCCGCCGCCGGGCGGCCCGTCGGCGTGGTGCTCGTCGATGTGGAGCTCGTCGGCGTGGTGCTCGCGCTCGGCCCGTCGGCCGCGGCGCCGGCGACCGACGTCGGAGGTGCCGGAGGCGCCGAGCAGCTCCAGCCCGCCGGTGGAGTCCGCGTCGTCCTCCTCGGCGGCGTGCGCCGCGGTGGCGTCGGCATCCGCGCCGGGGACGGCGGGGAAGGCACCCAGCCCCACCGTGGCGTCGTCGACGGCGCCGCCGGGACGGCGGGAGAGCCGCGACCAGGTGCCCGCGGGCATCGGCGGCAGGTCGGGAAGCGGCTCGGAGGGGTGCGGGGGCCGCTGGTACTGCTGGTCACCGGCGTGCGCGACCGGGCCGGGCAGCGGGCCGGTGCTGCGGTCGTCGTCGGCCCGGCGGCGGCGCGGGGCGGGGCCCGCGTGGCGGCTCTCGTCACCGGTCGGCGGGCGGCTGGGCATCGAGGACAGCCAGGCCGACGCGGGCACGCCGCTCGGCAGGTCGGGAGAGGCGTGCCGACCCCGCCGCCCCGGCGGGGTCGGGTCGCTCACGAGCGCTCCCGCTGCGCGTCCAGATAGGCCTGGAGGATGACCACGGCCGCGGCCTGGTCGATCACCGGACGCTGGCGACGGCTGTCCAGACCGTTCGCCCGGAGGGAGCTGGCTGCGGTCACGGTGGAGAGCCTTTCGTCGACGAGGTGCACGGGCACGGAGCCGATGCGCCCGGCGAGTGCCCGAGAGTAGGCACGCGCCTCCTTCGCCGACGCGCCCGACGCACCCGAGAGGTGCCTCGGCTCCCCCACGATCACCTCTGTCACCTCGTGTTCCGCGACGAGCGCGGCGATGCGGTCGAGGTCGGACTCGTCCCGCGCCCGCTGCACCGTCTCCAGCGGGCTGGCCAGCGTGCCGGTGGGGTCGGAGATCGCCACGCCGACGCGCACGCTCCCGACGTCGATGCCCAGCCGGCGGCCCTGCCGCCGCTGCCGCGGCGGGAGGGGCAGCCCGCCGGGCAGACCGCCGGAGAGGTCGATCTGCGCCGTCTCGTGCCGCACCGGCGGGAAGCCGGCGCGCAGGTCGATCTGCTCGGTCGCGTGGTGCACCGGCTCCTGCGGCCGGGCCGGCGGCGTGGCGCGCGGCCGCGACGGGGGGACGGCGGGCCGTCCCTGCATCGGGCGCTCGCCCGCCGGACCGGTCTCGTCGGGGTGCTGACTGGGCACTCCGGTCACCTCCCTGCGGCGGTCGCGACCGCCTGTTCGCCGGCCTGCAGGGCCGCTGGGATGCCCGCGGGGTCGGTACCGCCCCCCTGGGCCACGTCTGGCTTGCCCCCGCCACGTCCGCCGACCGGGGCCGCTGCCGCCCGCAGCACGTCGCTGGCGCTGAGCCCGCGCTCCTGAGCGGCCGGGTTGAGGGCCGCCACGAGAGCCACCTTGCCCCCCGACTCGGACGCGAGCAAGACCACGACCGGACGGTCGGCGGGCAGCCGACCCCGGACGTCGAGGGCCAGTGTGCGCAGGTCGCCGCCGCCGAGCCCGCCCGGCGCGCCGGTGACGACGGACACGCCGCCCACGTCGCGCGCGCCGGCCGCCAGCTCGCCGGCCGCGGCCAGGGTCTGCTGCGCGCGCAGCTCGGCGAGCTCCTTGTCCACGTCGCGCAGCCGGGCGAGCATGCCGCTGACCCGCTCCAGGACGCTGTCGCTCGGCGTCTTGAGCAGCTCGCCGAGCTGGCGCACCAGGTCGCGCTCGCGGGCCAGGTAGCGGAAGCCCTCCAGGCCGACGACGGCCTCCACGCGGCGGGAGCCGGAGCCGACCGACGACTCGCCGGTCAGCGCCAGCGTGCCGATCTGGGCGCTGCCCTGCACGTGGGTGCCACCGCAGAGCTCCCGCGACCACGGCCCGCCGATCTCCACGACGCGGACCTGCTCGCCGTAGGTCTCGCCGAACAGCGCCAGCGCGCCGATGGCCTGGGCCTCGGGCAGGGTCATGTAGGTGGCGCTGACCCGGTGGTCGGCGCGGACGGCGGCGTTGGCGACGTCCTCGATGTCATGGCGCTGCTGCTGGGTGAGCGCGCCCTGCCAGGCGAAGTCCAGCCGCAGGTAGCCCGGGCGGTTGTAGGAGCCCGACTGCAGCGCCTGCGGGCCGAGCACCTGGCGCAGGGCGGCGTGCACCACGTGGGTGCCCGAGTGCGCCTGGCAGGCCGACAGCCGCCACTCGCGGTCCACCTCGGCGGTCAGCTCGGCACCCTCGCGCAGCTCGCCCTCGAGCACCCGCACCTGGTGGGCGACCAGGCCCTTGACCGGGCGCTGCACGTCGAGCACCTCGGCGCGGCCGCCGTCCCAGGTCAGGCTGCCGGCATCGGCGACCTGACCGCCGGACTCGGCGTAGAACGGCGTGCGGTCGAGCACCACGCGGGTGACCTCACCGGGGCCGGCCGGCTGACCGGGCGCGTCCTCCTCCTCGGCGGCGAGCTCGGCGACCAGGCCCAGCACGCGGGAGTCGGTGCGCAGCGTGTCGTAGGCCCGCCAGTCCGTGGGGCCGTGCTGGGCCAGCAGCCGGCGGTAGGCCAGGACGTCGACCGAGCCGGTCTTCTTGGCGCGGGCGTCGGCGCGGGCCCGGTCGCGCTGCTGCTGCATGAGCGCGCGGAAGCCGTCCTCGTCGACGGTCACGCCCTGCTCGGCGGCCATCTCGAGGGTGACGTCGATCGGGAACCCGTAGGTGTCGTGCAGGGAGAAGGCCTGCTCACCGGAGAGGGCCGGCGTCCCCGCGGACTTCGCCTCGCGGACGGCCGTGTCGAACAGCGCCGTCCCCGACGCCAGCGTGCGGCGGAACGCCTCCTCCTCGGCATAGGCGACGGCGGCGATGCGGGCGAAGTCGGCCTCGAGCTCGGGGTAGCTGGCCTTCATGGCGTCCCTCGACACCGGCAGCAGCTCGGGCAGGGTGGCCTCGTCGACGCCGAGCAGCTTCATCGAGCGGACGGCGCGGCGCAGCAGCCGGCGCAGGATGTAACCGCGGCCCTCGTTGCCGGGGGTGACGCCGTCGCCGATGAGCATCAGGCCGCTGCGCACGTGGTCGGCCACGACCCGCAGCCGGACGTCGGCCTCGTGACCTTCCCGCCCACCCGCGCCGTAGCGCACCCCGGCGATCTCGGCGGCCCGGTACAGCACCGGGGCGACCTCGTCGATCTCGTAGAGGTTGTCGACGCCCTGCAGCAGGTAGGCCACCCGCTCCAGGCCCATGCCGGTGTCGATGTTTTTCTTCGGCAGCTCGCCGACGATCCGGAAGTCCTCCTTGCTCCGGACGTCGGTGAGCTCGTACTGCATGAAGACGAGGTTCCAGATCTCCAGGAACCGGTCGCCGGCCGTGTCGACCAGCGGGCCGCCGTCGGGGCCGTACTGCGGGCCCCGGTCGAAGTAGATCTCGCTGCACGGGCCGCCCGGGCCGGGCTGGCCGGTGTGCCAGTAGTTGTCCTTCTTGCCCAGCCGCTGGATCCGTTCGACCGGCAGACCCGCGATCCGGTGCCACGCCTCGGCGGCCTCGTCGTCGTCCAGGTAGACGGTGACCCAGATCCGCTCCGGGTCGAAGCCGAGCCCGCCGTCGTCCACCGCGCCGGTGACGAGGTCCCAGGCGTGCTGGATCGCCCCCTCCTTGAAGTAGTCCCCGAAGGAGAAGTTGCCGTTCATCTGGAAGAACGTGCCGTGGCGGGTGGTCTTGCCCACCTCCTCGATGTCGAGGGTGCGCACGCACTTCTGCACGCTGGTCGCCCGCGGGTAGGGCGCCGGCTCCCGGCCGGTCAGGTACGGGATGAACGGCACCATGCCGGCCACGGTGAACAGCAGGGACGGGTCCGGGGAGACCAGCGAGGCACTGGGGACGACGGTGTGCCCGCGGCTGGCGAAGTGCTCCAGGAAACGGCGGCGGATCTCGGCGGTCTGCATGTCCTACTCGGTGTGGGAGGCGCGGTGGGCCGGGGTGCGGCGTCCCGCGGGGAGGAGGTGGCTCAGCGGTCGGTGGCGTGCCGGCCCGGCAGCTGGGCCGGACCGGCCTCGGGCAGCGGTGCGTCCAGGCCGGTGCCGGCGCGCAGCTCGTGCTCCCGCTCGGCCATCGCCGCGCGCACGTCGGCACCGAAGTCGCCGATGGCGTCGGCCAGGTCGCGCAGGCCCTCGGCCACCGAGGCGCCGATGCCGGCCGGCGTCATCCGCTCGGCCGCCCGGGAGACCTTGCGGACGACGAGCGCGCCGATGGTGATGCCCATGGCGAGCCAGAACAGCCGGCGCATCAGGCGGCCCGCCGGGCGGCACGGCGCGCGCGGCGCTCGGCCTTGTCCCGGGCGGCCGCGTCGGCGATCGCCTGGCCCTCGCGCTTCTTGCGGGCGGCGCTGCGCACGCCGTAGCTGAACGCGGCCACCTTGATCAGCGGGCTGCCCAGGGTGGCGGCGACGACGCTGCTGAGGGCGGCGACGTTGCTGGAGACGTTGGCGGCGTTGCCGGTGATGTCGTCGACCCGCTCGAGGTTGCTGTTGACGTGGGCGACCGTCGTCGACGCCTGGCTGAGGATCGGGCCGCTCTGCTCCCGGGTCTGCCGGATGGTCAGCGTCGCCTCGTCCAGCGTGCGACCCAGCTTGAGGATCGGGACGGCGAGCAGCACCACCAGCAGCACCAGCGCCAGCGCTGCGATCAGTCCGGCCCACTCTCCTGCGGACACCCGGTCCTCCTGGTTCTTCGGCCGTGCTTCTCGGCGGTGTGGTTGCTCGGCGTCCGGGCTCGCTCCACCGGCGCCGCCGGCGGGCATCGGCCCGGCGTGGTCACAGTAGTCGGGGGCACCGACGCCCGTCGTTCCGCTTCTGCGCTCAGCGAGTCCGGCGAACGATCGCGCGCAGCTTGGCCAGCCGCTCGACCAGCC
>DASQXT010000174.1:0-14995 GCA_035639575.1 Geodermatophilus sp. | reverse complement strand
CTACACGCAGCCGCCGGAGGTCCTGCGCCGCGCGGTGGCCCTGCTCGCGCGGGCCGACGCCGAGGCGACCGGGGCCCGACCGCCGGTGGACGCCGTCGACGAGTCGCAGCCGGTGGTCTGACCCGGGCTCAGCCGGTGTCCAGGGCCGCGCGGGCCCGTCGCAGGTAGGCCGAGGGCGTCGTGCCGGTGACCGCCCGGAAGTCGCGGCTGAAGTGCGCCTGGTCGAACCAGCCCAGGGACGCCGCCAGGCCGGCCAGGTCGCCGACCCCGCCGGCGTCGATGGTCGCCGCGGCGTCCTGCAGGCGGTACCGGGCGAGGACCGCCTTGGGACTCAGCCCGACGTACCCGGCGAACAGCCGCTGCAGCGACCGGACGCTCATCGCCCCCAGCGCCGCCACCTGCTCGACGCGGACCAGCGACCGGTCGGCGGCCATCCGCTCGAGCAGGGCGAGCAGCTCCCGGTACGCCGGAGGCGGGTCCGGGGCCAGGGGGGCGAGGGCCGCGTCGAGCACCGCCGCGCGGGCGTCGTCGTCCTCGACCGAGAGCACCGCGTCGAGCAGCCGGGAGGCGTCGAGGCCGAGGGTGGAGCCCAGCGGCACCACCGCGCCCCGGCCGGGCAACCGGCCACCGAGGGCGACCCAACCGCCCGGGCGGAACTTCGCCGCGGTCACCCGGCCGCTCCCGACGAGGTCGATCGTGAAGCGGCGTGAGGTGACGCCGTGCACCAGGACGGCGGGCAGCGCGTGCCCGAACCGCGGCTCGGAGCCGGACTCCACCGACAGGTTCACGCTGGGGTGGCTGAGCACCTCGGACCGGTGCGGTGGTCGGCCGGTCCGGTCCCACCGCACCGACCAGTACCGCTCCACGAACGGGGTCAGCACCGGCGACACCGGGGCGTCCCGGCGCAGGGCCGCCACCCGGGCGGTCTCGGCCGGCCGGAGCAGGCCGCTCGCCGGACCTGTCGCGTTCGTCCAAGACGGCACGGCCGGAGCCTAGGCAGGCTCGGGGACATGGCGATCACGAACGGCCGTCCCGACGGCTACACCACGCTGACCCCGTTCCTCGTCTGCTCTCCCGCGGCCGAGGCGATCCGCTTCTACAGCGACGTCTTCGGCGCCACCGTCGTCCAGCGGATGGACGGCCCCGACGGCACGGTCGTGCACGCGGAGCTCGACTTCGGCCTCGGCCGGCTGCAGCTCGGCGACCCCAACGACGCCTACGGCCTGACCGCCCCGACCGGGCAGGAGGCGGACCGGGTGAGCAGCTCCACCTGCGTCTACGTCGCCGACGTCGACGCGGTGTTCGCGCGCGCCGTCGAGCGCGGCGCCACGGTGCGGGAGGAGCCGGCCACCTTCGTCACCGGCGACCGCTTCGCCTCCGTCTACGACCCGTTCGGCCACCGCTGGGCGGTCATGACGAAGGTCGAGGACGTCAGCCCCGAGGAGCAGGACCGGCGGCTGGCCGAGTGGGCGGCGTCCGGCGCGCAGTGACGCCCCGCCCCGCCGGTGCTCCTCGCCGGTGATCACGGCGGGGACCTCAGTCGCGGCGGTGGCTGCGGCGGGCGATGCGGGCGGCGAAGACGCCGGCGGCGTGGCCGTTGTCGATGTTGCTCACCACGACCCCGGGTGAGGCGGAGTTCAGCAGGGTCAGCAGCGCGCTGAACCCGCCGAAGGAACCCGGCTGCCCGGTCGACGTCGGGACGGCGACGATCGGCACGTCGGTGAGCACGCCCAGCAGGCCGGCCAGCGAGGCGTCCAGGCCCGCGACGACGACCAGGCAGTCGGCGTCCTCGGGCAGCGCGTCGCCCGACAGCCCGGCGCGGAACCGGCTGCCGCCGACGTCGTCCACCCGCAGCACCGCGGTACCGGTGACGCGCGCGGCGAAGGCGGCCTCGGCGGCCACCGCGAGGTCACCGCCGGCCCCGCACAGCACCCCGATGCTGCCGACCGGCTCGGGCAGCGGGCCGACCGCCGCGGACATCGACGCGGCGTCGACCGTCGTGTAGGCGTCGTGCTCGCTGGCCAGCGCCACGAGCGTCTCGGCGGGCGCCCGGACGACGACCGCCGGCCGGTCCGGGAACTGCCGGCGCGCCTCGCGGACGAGCGCGAGCACCTGCTCGGTGCTGCGGCCGGGGCCCCAGATGACGTCGGGCTCGGCCGGCACTCCGCGGGCCGGTGCGGCCGGCGGGACCGGCGGCTCCAGGGGCGGCGGTACCGCGGCCAGGGCCGGCTCGGCGGGGCTGCCCAGGCCCAGCGGCGGGTCGGCGGGCTCGACGAGCAGCGGCGCGAAACCGCTGCTCACCACGGTGGGGTCGGTCAGCGGGGAAGGCTGCACGGCAGGGACCCTAGGGGCCGGCGCGACCTGCTCCGGGGAGCCGGTGGGCACCGTGTCGTCCCGCGAGGACCCGTCCGTCACAGCAGTCCCACCCGAGCCGGCGAGCGCGCCGGGCGGACCGTCGACGGCCCGGGTCTGGGTCACCGCCGACAGCCGGACGACGCGGTCGCGGCCGCTGCGCTTGGCGTCGTAGAGGACGCCGTCGGCGGCGGCGAACAGCGTGCGCCGGTCGTCGCCGCGGGTGGCCGAGGCGATGCCGACGCTGATGGTCACCGGCACGGGCATCCCGAGCGCCGCCCAGTCGGTCTCGGCGACCGCGCGGCGGCAGCGCTCGAGCGCGAGCTCCGCCTGCTCGGCGGTGGTGTCGGGCAGCAGGACGACGAACTCGTCACCGGCCCAGCGGCACACGTCGTCGGTGTCGCGGCACCCGGCCACGAGGATCTCGGCGACCCGGCGCAGGACGTCGTCCCCACCGGCGTGGCCGACGGCGTCGTTGACCTCCTTGAACCGGTCGACGTCCACCACGGCCAGCGCCGGTGCCGCTCCGCTGGTGAGCAGTCCGTCCAGGGTGGCCTCGGCGTAGCGGCGGTTGGGCAGGTGGGTGAGCGGGTCCTCGTAGGCCTGCCGGCGCAGCTGCCCGGCGGCCCGCTCGGTCTCCAGCAGGCTCTTGCGCCGGCCGAACAGCTCCACCCAGCGGGTGCGCCGCTCGTCGACCCGGTCCAGCTCGTCGGCCAGGTAGGCCTGCAGGTAGGGCAGGGCCCGGCCCGCGTCGTCCAGCTCGGCGTGCAGCGTGCACAGCTCGCGCAGCGCGGCCCGGCGCAGCCGCGGCAGGCCGTGCTCGGTCGCCGTGGCGAGGGCCTGGGCCAGCTGCTCGTCGGCGTCGCTGCCGTCCCCCTGCCGGCGCAGCGCGCGGCCCAGGGCGAGCAGCGCCGCCGCGTGCAGCCCCCGGTCGCCGGTGGCGGTGGTCCCGACGGCGGCCTGCAGCGGCCCCGTGGCCGCGGCGTGCTCGCCCAGGCCCACCAGCGCCCAGCCGTGCACCACCTGAGCGGCCACGACCGCCTCGGCCGACTCCGGCGGCAGCAGCGTCAGCGCCTGCTCGGCCAGCGCGCGGGCCTCGGCGAAGTGCGGGGCGGCCGCGTCGGGGGCGCCGTCGTCGAGCAGCGCCTCGCCGAGCTCGGCGCACAGCTCGCCCAGCGCGCTGGCCGCGCGGGCGACGAGGACGTCGGGCCCGCCGTCGTCCGGCCGCGGCGCGTCCGGGGCGGCCGCCGCGGCGACGGCGGTCTCGTGCGCCCGGCGCTGGTAGTCCAGCGCGAGCGGCATCAGCTCGAGGTCGGCGAGCACGCCGGCGAGGGTGGTCAGCGTCTCCACCAGCAGGGCGGACGGCGGCAGCGCGGGGTCGAGCAGGCTGGCCGCCTCCACCGCCTCGTCCATGGCGGCGTCGACGCGGCGCGACAGCAGCTCGATGCGGGCGTGCCGGGCCAGGCCGGCGGCGCGCTGCAGCTCGTCCTCGGTGGCGTCGAAGGCGGCCTTGGCCGAGCGCACCAGCGCGATGGCCAGCGCCGCGTGGGAGGCGCGCGGGTCGCCGTCCTCGGCCGCCGGAGCGCCGTCGATCAGCTCGGCCACGCCGGCGTGCAGGTCCAGCCCGGCCGCCGCGCCGGGACCGGACGCGGGCCCGACGGGGTCGCCGACGAGGGTGAAGCCGGCCCGCCGCAGCCGCCGCACGAGCAGCTCGGCGCGCAGCGTGTCGGCCCAGGCCCGGCCCAGGTCGGCCGGACGCTCGGCGCCGCCGTCCCGCGGCGCGGGGGCCACGTAGGGGGAGGAGTCGGTGCCGACGTCGGCCAGCAGTTCCTCGGCGTCGTCGAGCTGCCAGTTGGCGAGAGCGGCGGTCACCCGGTGGTGCAGGGCTCCGGGAGGCACGAGCGCACTGTGCCCGCCGCTGTCAACGGAGTCGAGCACCGGACGAGGGGCACGCCGGGGATCCGGGGCACTCCCGTCACTGCCGTCCCACCCGGTCCGCGCCGTCACGGGGCGCCCTCGCCGGCGGTCCGGCCGCCGTGGGCGCGCACCCGGTTGCGCCCCCCGCGCTTGGCGGTGAACAGGTGCAGGTCGGCGGTGTCGAACAGCGAGCGCCAGCCCAGCGGCTCGTCCCCGGCCGCCGCGGCGGTCGCCACACCGATGCTCACCGTCACCGGCTCGGGGAGCAGCAGGTCACCCCAGTCGGCGTCGGCCACCGCGGCGCGCAGCCGGTCGACGGCGGTCAGCGCCTGGACCTCGGTCGCTCTCGGCAGGACGACGAGGAACTCGTCACCGGCCCACCGGTACACCTCGTCGCCGGTGCGGCAGTGCTCGCGCAGCAGGTCGGCGACCCGGCGCAGCACCTCGTCGCCGTTCGTGTGGGAGGTGTCGTCGTTGACCGCCTTGAACTGGTCGATGTCGACGACGGCCAGCGACACCGGCTCGACGCCCACCCGCATGCCGCCCAGCCGGCGTTCGGCGCTGCGCCGGTTGCCCAGGCCGGTGAGCGGGTCCTCCATCGCCACCCGGCGCAGGTGCGCGGTCTGCCGCTCGGCCTCGCGCAGCCGGCTGCGCCGCACGAACATCTCCGCCCACAGCTCCCGGCCGCGGGCGAGCGCGCGGCCGGTGTCGGCGCGGTAGGCCTCCAGCCAGTGCAGCGCCTCGGCCGGGCGGCCCATCGCCGCGGTGCCCTGGCCCAGCTCCAGCAGGCACTGCCGGTAGCGCCGGCGGTCGCCGGCGGCGGCGAAGGCACCGGCCGCGTCGACCAGGAGGTCGGTGGCCTCGTCGTCGTGGCCGCCGCCGGACCGGTCCCGGGCCAGCCGGGTCATCAGCCGGGCGAGCACCAGGTCGGCGTAGCCGCGCAGCCACGTCCCGCCGTCCCGGTGCACGCGCTTGTGCGCGCGGCGCAGGGGGCCGAGGCCGTCCTCCACCTCGCCGCGGCAGGCGATCGCCCACGCCTGGACGACGTCGAGCAGGTCCTGGTCGCCGGGCGCGGGCTCCCAGTCCAGGGCGCGGGCGGCCTCGGCGCAGTCCACCGACGTCCCGGCCAGTTCGCGGGCGCGCTCGGCCTCGCCGCGGCGGTGCAGCGTCTGCGCCAGCTCGACGTGCTGCTGGGCGCTCAGCTGCAGCAGCCGCCAGCGGTCGGCCACGCCCGGCAGCTGGTCGGCCACCCGGGAGCCCCGGAGCGCCTGCGTCACGGCCAGCTCCTCCAGGTCGAGGGCGGCCAGGGTCAGCGCGAGCCACAGGTGTGCCTGGTGCAGCGCGCGGGACGGTCTCTCGGCGGCCGCGGTCTCGGTCAGCAGGCTGGCGTCGATGGCCAGCACCATCCCCGTGTCGGCGTGGTCGGCGGCCACCTCCACGTGGGCCAGGTGGGCCAGCGTCAGCGCCGTCTGCGCGGACGGCGGGCAGCCGCCCAGGGCCTCGCGGGCGGCCGACACCTCGGCCGCGACGGTCTCGGGGTCGCCGTCGACCAGGCCGCGGCGGGCGGCCAGCGCGTGCCGCCAGGCGGTCCAGCAGGGGTCGGTCGCGGCGTCCAGGGTCGCGGCGGCGCGATCGTGCTCGGCGGTGAAGGCGGCGGGGTCGTCGCGGTCGCTCGCGGACAGCAGACGCCAGAGCGCATCGTCGAGGTCACCCTCGGTCAGGCGCTCTGGGCCGGGCGTCACGCACTGCCTCCCACGACGGTGTCCGGCCGCTGTGCGGCCACGGGTCCGATGGCCAGCGTGGCGATTCCTCCCGGGTGGGGGCATCGGCCCTCGCCCGACCGCTCTACCCTCGTCCGGTGCCTGGGACGCCTCCGACGCGGTACGCCTATCTCGGCCCCGAGGGTACCTTCGCCGAATCCGCCCTGATCAGTGCCGTTGGCGCCGACGAGGGTGTCCGGCAGCCCGCCGCCGGGGTGCCCGCGGCGTTGGCCGCCGTCCGGTCGGGGGACGCCGACGCCGCGCTCGTCCCGCTGGAGAACTCGGTCGAGGGTTCGGTGCCGGCCACCATGGACGGCCTGGCCGACGGGGACCCGCTGCTGATCACCCGCGAGGTGTTCCTGGCGGTCTCCTTCGTCCTCGCCGGCCGCCCGGGGACGACGCTCGCCGACGTCCGCTCGGTGGTCAGCCACCCGCACGCGCTGGCGCAGACCGCCGGCTCGCTGGCGCGGCTGCTGCCCGGCGTCGTCCCGCTGCCGGCCACCTCCACCGCCGAGGCCGCCCGGCAGGTCGCGGCCGGCGAGCACGACGCCGCTGTCTGCGCCCCGATCGCCGCCGAGCGGTACGGGCTCGCCGCGCTGGCCGAGGACGTCGCCGACCGGCCCGGCGCCGTCACCCGGTTCGTGCTGGTCGCCCCGCCGGGGCCGCTGCCCGAGCCGACCGGCAACGACAAGACCTCGCTGGTCGCCGTCGTCGGGGACCGCACCGGCGCGCTGCTCGACCTGCTGGGCGAGTTCGCCGTCCGCGGCATCAGCCTGACCCGCATCGAGTCGCGGCCGACCCGGGAGCGGCTCGGCGTCTACTCCTTCTCCCTCGACTGCGAGGGGCACGTCGTCGACGCGCGGGTGGGGGAGGCGCTCTCCGGCCTGCACCGGGTCTGCGACGACCTGCGGTTCCTCGGCTCCTACCCGCGTGCCGACGGCCGGGAGAACAAGCCGGTGACGCCGGTGTCGACCGACGCGGCGTTCCGCGAGGCCGCCGGCTGGCTCGAGCAGGTGCGCGCGGGCCGGGTCTGAGGCGGCCGCCCCACCGGCCCTCGACCGCGCCCCGCCCCGCCCGCCTCTGCTCCCCCTCCGCAGTCGATCATGGGGGGTCGCGGGCCGCCGCGGCGTGTCCTCCCGTGTCGCCTGCGACGACCTCGTGGTCAACTCGGGGACGAGGCGAACCCAGCCGGCTCGGGCTCGCGGTCCGGCTCCTCGGGCGTGCGTCGCCGCGCCAGCCGGCTGGGCCACCAGGTGCGGTCGCCCAGCAGCGCGACCGCCGAGGGCACCACCAGCGTCCGGACGACGAAGGTGTCGAGCAGCACGCCGAAGCCGACCAGGAACCCGAGCTGGATGAGGATGACCAGCGGCAGCACGGTGAGCGCGCCGAAGGTGGCGGCCAGGACCAGCCCCGCGCTGGTGATGACCCCGCCGGTGACCGCCAGCGCCCGGATCGTGCCCTCCCTGGTCCCGTGCCGCTGCGACTCCTCGCGGGCCCGGGTCATGAGGAAGATGTTGTAGTCGATCCCCAGGGCGACGAGGAACACGAAGCCGATGAGCAGCACCTGCGGGTCGCTGCCGGGGAACCGGAAGAGGTGCTCGAAGGCCAGCGCGCCGACGCCCACGGTCGCGGCGGTGCTCAGCGCCACCGTGGCCACCAGCAGCAGCGGTGCGACGACCGCCCGCAGCAGCAGGGCCAGCACCACGGTGATGACCAGCAGCACCAGCGGGACGATCACCGCCAGGTCGCGTGCCGCGGTCTCCTGGGTGTCCAGGTCGCTCGCGGTGGAACCGCCGACCAGCGCCGCGGGGTCGACCGCGCGCACCGCCGTCCGCAGGTCCGCGACGGTGGCCTGGGCCGCCTCGCTGTCCGGAGCGTCGGCCAGGGTGGCGTCGAGCCGGACCAGCCCGTCCACCTCGACCGGCTCGCCCCCGCCCGCTCCGGGCGGCCCGGCCTGCTGGCCGGTGTAGGGCGCCACCTCGGCGACGCCGCCGACCCCGGCCGCCGCGTCCGCGACGTCCGCCCAGTCGTCGGCGGGCGTGATGATGCTCGCCGGGCTGGCGCCGCCCGCGTCGAAGTGCCGGGCCAGGGCCTCCTGCCCGGCGGCCGACTCCGAGCCGCCGCGGACGGCCTCCGACAGCGGGATGCCGTCGGCGTCGAACGTGGGCAGGAACGCGGCCAGGGCGAACAGGCCGGCGAGCGCCCACGCCAGGACCCGCGCGGGACGGCGGCCGACGGCGGTCGCCACGCGCTCCCAGCCCCGGCCGTGCGCCTGCTCGTCGCCGTACCGCGGGCGGAACGGCCAGAACGCGGCCCGGCCGAAGAGCACCAGCACCGCCGGCAGGAAGGTGAGCGCGGCGAGGACGGCGAAGGCGATGCCGACCGCGGAGATCGGCCCGAGGCCGCGGTTGGAGCCCAGGTCGGAGAAGAGCAGGCACAGGACGCCGAGGACCACCGTGGCGCCGCTGGCCACGATCGGCTCCCAGGACTGCCGGAGCGCCGCCCGCATGGCGGTGGACCGGGACTCCTCGCGGCGCAGCTCCTCCCGGTAGCGCGCGACGAGGAGCAGGCCGTAGTCGGTGGCCGCGCCCACGACGAGGATCGACGCGATGCCCTGGCTCTGCCCGTTGACCTCGATCCACCCCTCCCGGGCCAGGAGGTAGGCGACCGCCAGCGACACCACCAGCGCCATGCCGGCGGTGCCGATGACCAGCAGCGGCAGGAGCGGGCTGCGGTAGACGACCAGGAGGATGAGCAGGACGACGCCGAACGCCGCGAGCAGGAGCAGGCCGTCGATCCCCGAGAAGCCGTCGGCGAAGTCGGAGAACACCGCGCCCGGGCCGGTGACGTAGCCGGTGGTGCCGTCGACGCCGGGCAGGGCCCGCAATCCGGCGATCACCTCGCCGAGCCGGTCGCCGAGGTCGGGGCTGAACGGCAGCACCACCTGCGCGGCCGTGCCGTCCTCGGACGGGACGGGCGGCGAGGGGTCGCCGACGAGCGCGCCGGCGTCCTCGGCGAGCGCGACCGCCTCGTCCGCGCGCTCGGCGATGCCGGCGAGGGCCGCCGGGTCCAGCGCGCCGTCGTCGCTCTCCCACAGCAGGATGACCGGGAGGCTCCGCTCGGTCCGGAAGCCGGCCAGCAGTTCGGTGACGCGCGTCGACTCCGCGCTGTCGGGCAGGAACGCCGTCGAGTCGTTCTGCTGGACCTGGGTCAGCTTGCCGCTGGTCGGGCCCAGCGTGCCGGCGAGGCCGAGCCAGAGGAGGACGAGGACGGCGGGGACGAGCCAGCGGGCGACGGAGCGCATGATGTCCTTCGATGGTCGATAATCTCGATCGTCGAGAGATTACGGTGGGCGCAGGCCGCACGCCAACGGAGGTGACGGATGCAGGAGGACGTCGACCGGGTCCGGCAGGAGGTCGCCCTGCTCCTGCGCCGGTTGAACGTGGAGCTCGACGCGGTCGGGCAGCGGTTCGCCACGGTCCACGGACTGGGCCGGACCGACGTCCGCGCCCTCGTCGCGATCATGGACGCCGCCCGCCGCGGGGAGGCGCTGACCGCCGGGACCCTGGGGCAGGCCGTGGAGCTCAGCTCGGCGTCGGTGACCGCCCTGGTCGACCGGCTGGAGCGGTTCGGTCACGTCCGCCGGGTGCGGGACACGGCGGACCGGCGGCGGGTCGGGCTGGAGATGACCGAGAGCGCCATGGCGGCAGGCGGCGAGTTCTTCGGGGGCCTCAACCGCGACCTGCTCGCCGCGATGGCGGACTACTCCGACGACGAGCTCGCCGTCGTCCGCCGCTTCCTCGAGCAGGTGACCGACGTGGTCGCGGGGCACGCCCGGTCCGGCGGCTGAGCGCTGCCTACACGAGCCTCGGTCGTGCGGGCCGGCCTGCTCAGAGGTAGAGGCCGGTGGACTCCTCGATCCGTTCGGCGGCGACGGCGTGCACGTCGCGCTCGCGCAGGATGATCAGCTCCTCGCCGTGCACCTCGACCTCGTGCTGGTCCTCGGGGGAGAAGAGCACCTGGTCGCCGACCTTCACCTGGCGCACGCTCGACCCCACGCCGCGCGCCTCGCCCCAGACCAGCCGCTTGGCCACCTGCGCGGTCGCCGGGATGAGGATGCCGCCACTGGAGCGGCGCTCGCCGTCCTCCCTGCGCAGCGCCACCAGGATGCGGTCGTGCAGCATCTTGATCGGCAGCTTCCCTGCGGTGTCCGGCACGCCGATCACGGTACCCACCGACGGCCATCCTGCAGGGGGGCGCCCCGAGCGTGCGAGGGGTGAGGGGGACGGGGTCCTCCTCCTATGACCAGCCGAGCTCGTGCAGCCGGTCGTCGTCGATGCCGAAGTGGTGCGCGATCTCGTGGACGACGGTGATCGTGACCTCCTCGACGACCTCCTCGGCGGTGGAGCAGATGTCGCAGATGGCCTCGCGGTAGACCATGATCCGGTCCGGCAGCGCGCCGCCGTACTCCCAGCCGCGCTCGGTGAGCGCGTACCCCTCGTAGAGGCCGAGGAGGTCGGGCTCGTCCTCGTTGCGGTCCTCCACCAGGACGACGACGTTGTCCATCAGGGCCAGCAGCTCCGCCGGCACCTGGTCGAGGGCGTCGGCGACCAGGCCCTCGAACACCGGGAGCGGCAGCGCCCTCACCCCGCCCGCCCCATCACCAGGACGTCGGCAGCGGCCGGCCCTCCTCGTAGCCGGCCGCGCTCTGCACGCCCACGACCGCCTTCTCGTGGAACTCGTCGACGCTGCGGGCGCCGGCGTAGGTGAACGACGAGCGCACCCCGGCGACGATCCCGTCGACCAGGTCCTCGACGCCCGGGCGCGCCGGGTCCAGGTACATCCGCGAGGAGGAGATGCCCTCCTCGAACAGCCCGGCGCGCGCCCGGTCGAAGCCGCTCTGGGTCGACGTCCGGGCCTTGACCGCGCGGGCCGAGGCCATGCCGAAGGACTCCTTGTACAGCCGGCCCGAGCCGTCGTCGTGGATGTCGCCGGCGCTCTCGTAGGTGCCGGCGAACCACGAGCCGACCATCACGTTCGCCGCGCCCGCGGCCAGGGCGAGGGCGATGTCGCGCGGGTGCCGCACGCCGCCGTCGGCCCAGATGTGCTTGCCGAGCGACCGGGCCGCCGCGGCGCACTCCTCGACCGCGGAGAACTGCGGGCGGCCGACGCCGGTCATCATCCGCGTGGTGCACATCGCGCCCGGGCCGACGCCGACCTTGACGACGTCCGCCCCGGCCTCGATGAGGTCGCGCGTGCCCTCGGCGGTGACCACGTTGCCGGCCACCACCGGTACTCCCCGCCCATCCCGCCCGGCCACCGACCGGGCGGCGCGCACCGCCTCGACGGCCTTCTCCTGGTGCCCGTGCGCGGTGTCCACGACGAGCACGTCGACGCCGGCGGCCAGCAGCGCCCCGGCCTTGCCGGCCACGTCGCCGTTGATGCCGACGGCGGCGGAGGTGAGCAGGTGCCCGTCGGCGTTCACCGCGGGCTGGTAGAGCGCCGACCGCAGCGCGCCCTTGCGGGTGATGACGCCGACCAGCCGGTCGCCCTCGACCACGGGCGCGGCGCTGACCCGCTCACCGGACAGGACGTCGAAGATCTTGGGCAGGTCGGTGCCGGCGGGGACCGTGAGCGGGTCCGCGGTCATGACCTGGGACAGCTGGGTGAACCGGTCCACGCCCTGGCACTGGCCGTCGGTGACCACGCCGACGGGCACGAGACCGTCCCGGCCATCCTGGCCTCGGCCCTCCACCACCACGACGATGCCGTGCGCCCGCTTGGTCAGCAGCGACAGCGCGTCGGCGACGGTGGAGGTGGGGGAGAGCGTGATCGCGGTGTCGTAGACCGGGTGGCGGGTCTTGACCCAGGACACCACCTCGGAGACGACGTCGACCGGGATGTCCTGCGGCAGCACGGCCAGCCCACCGCGGCGCGCCACGGTCTCGGCCATCCGCCGTCCGGAGATGGCCGTCATGTTGGCGACGACGACGGGGATCGTCGTCCCCACGCCGTCCGGGGTGGTCAGGTCGACCTCGAGCCGGGAGCCCACGGTGCTGTGGTTGGGCACCATGAAGACGTCGGCGTAGGTGAGGTCGGTGGCCGGGCGCTGGCCGTTCAGGAACCGCATGACCGCCATTGTCCCGCACGGCGCCGGGCCGCAGTCCGCGCGACGACTCCGCAGGTGGGTGCAGATTGCACCCACCTCGTCGTACGATCCGGCCATGTCCCGCGTGATCCAGATCCGTGACGTCCCGGACGACGTGCACGAGGAGCTGCGCGCCGCAGCCGAGGCCCGAGGGCAGTCGTTGACCAGGTATGCCCTGGCGGCCCTGGAGGACGCCGTGCGTCGGCAGCGCAGCGTCGCGCACAACGCCGAGGTGATCCGCCGGGCCAAGGCCGAGATCGGTGCCGACGTGTCGCGCGAGGCGATCCTGGAGGCCGTCCGCGAAGTGCGCGGGGAGTGAGGGTCCTCGATGCCGGCGTGGTGGTCGACCTGCTGGTGGGCCGACTCGACGACACAGCACTGGCAGGGGAGGAGGCCGGTGTCCCGCACCTGCTCGACAGCGAGGTGACCAACGTCCTCCGCCGGCTCGTCCTGCGCGGCGACCTCACCGTCGAGCAGGGGGACGCCGCCATGTCGCACTTCCTCGAGCTGGACCTCGAGCGGTTCCCGGCCGACCGGCTGCGGGTCCGCATGTGGGACCTGCGGGAGAACCTGACCGCCTACGACGCGACCTACGTCGCGCTGGCCGAGGCGGTCGGTGCCACGGCCCTGCTCACCACGGACGCACGGCTCGCGGGCGCGCCCGGAATCCGCTGCACCGTGCGCGTCGTCTGAGCGTCAGGGCACCGCCACCGGCTCGGCCTCGGTGAAGCCGGTGCGCGGCATCGCCGTCCACACCGGGGTGCGGCGCAGCAGGGCGGCGACGAGCCCGCGCAGCCGGAACCAGGCGTGCAGCTGCCGGTAGCCGACGTTCTCCAGCAGCCCGGCGAGCAGCAGCACGCCGACCTCCCGGCCGCGGGTGTAACGGGCGTAGGAGAGCTCCTCGACCGTGATGGCGGCGGTCGACAGCAGCGTGCCCAGGCCGAGGGCCAGCCCGGTCATGACCGGCGCGGTGCCGGTGTCGAGGGCCCCGAGGACGACGGCCAGCACCACGGAGGCCAGACCGACGACCTCCACGACCGGCCCCAGCAGCTCGAACAGCAGGAAGAACGGCAGCGCCAGGACGCCGACCGGGCCGAAGCGCGGGTTGCCGATCATCCGCCGGTGCTTCCACAGCAGCTGGGCCAGCCCGTGCGACCAGCGTCGGCGCTGCCGGCCGAGGACGGCGAGGGTCTCGGGCACCTCGGTCCAGCAGACCGGTTCGGGCACGAACACCACCCGGTGCGGACGGCGCTGGCGGCGCAGGTGCTCCTGCAGGGTGACCACCAGCTCGGCGTCCTCGGCGAGGGAGAGCGCGTCCAGGCCGCCGACCTCGACGACCAGGTCGCGCCGGAACAGCCCGGGTGCGGGCCGCGGTCACCGCGCTGCTCGCCGACGCCGGGCGGTGACCGCCGGGGTCAGGCCGGGCGGCGGGCGCGCGGTACCAGCGCCGTCGCGGCGACGACGGCCAGGCCGGCAGCGGCCACGACCGCCAGCGGCACGGCTCCCGCGCCGGCCGTCGAGACCAGTGCGCCGAGCAGGGCCCAGCTCGCCGCCAGCACGTAGGGCCGCTGACCGTGGACCGCACGGGTCAGCGCCGCCGTGGTGAGGGCGGCCCCGGCGAGCAGCGCAGCGAGGGGGGCGGTGGCCGACGCGGCGCCCTTCGGGAGCAGCGTCGCGGCGTTGATCCAGACGGCGGCGCTGCTCCACCCGGTGTAGAGCCCCACGCTCCCGCCGAGCAGGACGCGGGTGACCCGGTCGGCCGGCGTGGCCACCACGGCGCGCAGGCAGACGACCAGGGCGACGAGCATCCCGACGAAGACCGGCAGGGTCGCCACCGGGAGCCGGGCCGCCGCGACCAGCCAGACGGCGAAGCCGACCTGGGCCAGGGAGAGGGGCAGCTGGACGCGGCGCCACGGCTCGGCGGTCGCCCGGCGCAGTGGCAGCCCCCACAGGGCCGCGGTCAGGCAGCCGAGGACGATGGGTCCCCAGATGGCGAAGAAGGGCCCGGGCGGGACGACGACCGGGTCGCTGCCCGACCCCTGGTCGAAGCCCGCGAGCGGCGGTGAGACCGCCTGGACGACGGCGGTCCCGAGCAGCACCCAGCGTCCCCGGGTCCCGCGACGGCTGGTCGAGGTCATGGCGACTCCCGTCCTCTCGTGCGTCCCTTCCCCGCCCAGTGGGGCACCGGATGCGCCGCCCCCGGGGTGCTCCCGACGGAGGAACCGCTCGACCGCCCGATGGGGGAGCGCCGACAGCACCGTCGAGGGGGCGGTCGCGCCTGGCACCTACGATCGAGCGGTGATCGACCTGCGCCTGGTGCGTGAGCACCCCGACCTCGTCAGGGCCAGCCAGCGAGCGCGCGGGGCCGACGAGTCCCGGGTCGACGAGCTGCTCGCCGCCGACGCCGCCCGCCGCGACGCCGTCAAGCGCGCCGACGACCTGCGCGCCGAGCAGAAGGCGGCCTCGCAGGCGGTGAGGAAGGCGTCCCCGGAGGAGCGGCCCGCCGTCCTCGAGCGGGCCCGCGCCCTCGCCACCGAGGTCAAGGAGGCCGAGGAGGCGCTGCGCGCGGCCGACGCGGCGCTGCGCACGGCGCACCTGCGCATCCCCAACGTCGTGCACGACGGCGTCCCGCCCGGCGGGGAGGACGACGCGGTGACCCTGCGCACCGTCGGCGAGGTGCCCACCTACGACTTCCCGGTGCGCGACCACCTGGAGATCGGCGAGGCGCTCGGCGCGATCGACATGGAGCGCGGCGCCAAGGTCTCCGGTGCCCGCTTCTACTTCCTCACCGGGCCGGGCGCGATGCTGGAGTTCGCGC
>DASQXT010000173.1:0-2639 GCA_035639575.1 Geodermatophilus sp. | reverse complement strand
TCCGCAGCGACGACCCGGGGGAGCGCGTGCCCGCCTACGGCGACTTCCAGTTCGGCATCTACCTGGAGGGGCTCACCGGCGCCCGGCCGGAGCTCCCGATGTCCCACCCGGACCTCGAGCGGCGCGCCCAGCAGGTGATGTCGGAGGAGGTCTGGTCCTACGTGGCCGGCGGCGCGGGCGGCGAGCACACCCAGCGGGCCAACGTCGACGCCTTCCGCGGGTGGGGCCTGGTGCCGCGGATGCTCACCGGCGCCGCCGAGCGGGACCTGTCGGTGACCCTCTTCGGCACCCGGCTGCCCACTCCACTGATGCTCGCGCCGGTCGGCGTCATCGGCATCTGCGACCCCGACGGCCACGGCGACCTGCTCACCGCCCGCGCGGCCGCCGCCACCGGCGTCCCGATGATCGCCTCCACCCTCAGCCAGGACCCGATGGAGGACGTCGCCGCCGAGCTCGGCGACACCCCGGGCTGGTTCCAGCTCTACCCGCCGGCCGACCGCGAGCTGACCGAGAGCCTCGTGCACCGCGCCGAGCGGGCCGGCTTCTCCGCGATCGTCGTCACCCTGGACACCCTGACCCTCGGCTGGCGCCCGCGGGACCTCACGATCGCGAGCTTCCCGCAGCTGCGGGGCCTGTGCCTGGCCAACTACTTCACCGACCCGGTGTTCCGGTCCCGGCTGGCCGCCCCGCCCGAGGAGGACCCGCAGGCCGCCACCGGGTTCTGGGCGTCGGTCTTCGGCAACCAGCGGCTCGGCTGGGACGACCTGCCGTGGCTGCGCTCGCTCACCCGGCTGCCGCTGCTGCTCAAGGGGATCTGCTCGCCCGAGGACGCCCGCCGGGCGGTCGACAGCGGCGTGGACGGCATCTACTGCTCCAACCACGGCGGCCGCCAGGCCAACGGCAGCGTGCTGGCGCTGGACTGCCTGCCCCCAGGCGGTCAAGTCCCGAGCGTCCTGTAAATCGGTGGCCTGTTTGATCATGCGGCGATGCCTCGGCGGCGTTCGTTCTTGCGATCCTTTGTTGTCGCGGGCGGCGGGTCGAGCCCGAGCTCAGCACGCAGCAGCTTGAGCTGGTGGCGCTCGAGGTCGCTGATCGGGACCCGGCACCATCGTTCGGCGGCGCGGATCATGGTCGCAAACACCAGCTTGATCGCCGAGCGTTCGTCATTGAATCGGCCGATGACCTTAGTGCGGCGGCGTTCCTCGACGAACGAGCGCTCGGCGAGGTTCGTCGTCCGTACTCGAATGCGATGCCGCACCGGAACCCGGTGGATGGCTAACAGCGCGTCGAGGTCGTCTTCGAAGCAGGCGACCGCGGTCGCGAACTCCCGCCGATAGGCGTTGATCAACCGGTCCGCGGCGGCGCGTGCGGCGTCCAGGGTCGGGGCGTCGCGAACCGCGTAGAGGTGCGCCATCACCTCCGATGCGGACGCGTCGGGCAGCTTCGCGCGAATGTTGGCCAGCCGATGGAACCAGCACCGGATCCGAATGCTCGCGGGGAAGCAGACACCGATCGCGTTGACCAGCCCGGGCGCGCCGTCGCTGGTGACAGTGGTCGGCATCCGCAGGCCGCGGCCGATCATGCTGCGGAAGAACTCCGTCCAGCACGCCTCGGACTCCTTGTTGCCAATCGCCACGTGCAGCAGGTGTTTGCGCCCGTCGGAATCGATGCACCAGCCCACCAGCAGCGCCTCCTTGGCGCCGTGCCGGCGCAGCGCCTCGAACACGGCGTCGACGAACAGGTACTGCACCTCGATCTCCGCGAGGTCGCGGGCGATGAAGGCCTGGTAGTCCTGCCAGAGCCGGTCGGTGATCTCACTGACCCTGCTCCTGGAGATCAGCAGCTCGCCGGTCGAGTCGCGGAACGCGTCCTGCACGTCCCGAGTGGACAGGCCCCGGGCATACATCTCAGTGACCAGCCGGTCCAGCACCGCGCTGTTGCCGTCCAGAAAGCTCATCAGCGACGAGCGGAACGGCTCACCCGCGCCGCGTACCTGCGGCACCGCCACATCGACGAAGCCTTCGGCAGTGCGCAGCCGGCCCCGCTCGTACCCGTTGCGCGACCCCAGCTGCCCCTCACCGCGGCGCTCGTAACGGCCCCGACCGCCCAGGAAGTCACCCTGCTCGCCTTCCAGCAGCTCCTGCACCACCAACCGGGTCACCGTCTCCACCAACGCGGACACGATGTTCCGCTCCCGATCAACACCGCCGTCAAGCAACCGCTGCAGCCGCTCACGCGCGAGCACGGACGGAGATACCCTTCGCATCGGCCTGCTCCTTCGATCGTCGGTCCAACTCACCCGACATGATCGAGCAGGCCACCTCCATTTACAGGAACGCTAGGACGGCACCGTGGGCAGCATCACCAGTTGTGCATCGTCGACAACACCGGCCGACGCCAAATCCACCTGCGGGTGACCCATGACGTGGCCGGACTGGCCGAGCTGGACCGGGAAATGCGCCGGTTCGGAAACCAGCTTCCGGTCGCGGTCGAGCGGTCCGAGGGCCTGCTCGTGGAACACCTGCAGCACCGCGGTCATTCGGTTTTCCCGGTCTCGCCGCGGATCGCGGCACGGGCCCGCGAGCGCTACAAAATTGCCTCGGTCAAGGACGACCGGTTCGACGCGTTCGTACTCGCCG
>DASQXT010000172.1:0-7150 GCA_035639575.1 Geodermatophilus sp. | reverse complement strand
CAGTGGGTGCACCGGGGTGGCGGTGTAGAAGGGCCGCGCCGCCGGCGCCCGCCAGTCGACCAGCGCGGGGTCGCCCCCGGCGTCGTCGGCGGCCAGCCCGATCCGGCCGATGTAGAGCGGGCCGTCGTCGGTGCGGTCGATGCGGCCCACGCACAGGCCGGCCTCGGCGGCGTCGAGGGCGGTGACCCGCTCGGTCTGGAAGCGGACGGTGGCGTCGCGTTCCTGCAGCGCCTGCGGGTCCACCGCGGGCCAGGAGATGGCCTGCTTCAGCCGCCGCTCGGCCAGGTCGCGGGCGGCGTCCAGGCGTCCGTAGAGCTCCCGGACGTACTGCTGCTCGGTCTCGATCTCGGGGTGGGGTACGACCTCGGGTTGCGTCGTCGGCACTGCGCGTCTCTCTGTCGGCACTCGTCTGCGGGAACAGACGAACGTCCATGGTCCCCCCGCATTCCCGGTGCCGGGTCCAGGTGACGCCGTGCGGTCGGCCACGGACCGGACCCGGGGCCCACCCGGCGCGGCGTCGGACCGCCGCCGGCAGGGCTCACCGCCGGGGCGTGGGGCGCACCGGTACGGGCGACGGCGGCTTCACCGACTCCAGCCGGAGCAGGGTGGTCACGCGGGACGCGCCGATCCGGGGCAGCGTGCGCAGCACCTCCTGCAGCTCCCTGGTGTCGGCGGCGGCGACGTGCAGCAGCACGTCGTCGGCCCCGGTGACGGAGTCGGCACGCAGGACGCCGGGCAGCCGGGCCAGCTCCCGGGCGAACCGCGCATCGCCCTCCGGGGTGTGCTCGCGGAGGACGACGAGGACGAACGCCTCGACCCGCAGGCCGACCTGCTCGTGGTCGACGGCCGCGTGGACCCCGGTGACCACGCCGTCCCGGCGGAGCTGCTGCACCCGGCGCAGCGTCGCGGCCGGGGACAACCCGATGCTCCGGGCCAGCGCCACGTTCGGCAGGTCGCCCTGCTCCTGCAGGTGGCGCACGATCGCGCAATCAACGTCGTCCATCAGGCGCATGGGGCGACGATAGTTGCGTCTTCGGCGTCAGTGACGGCATCTCCGTTGTCAGGCGCGGGGGGCATCCCGCAGGCTCGACCGCCATGAGCCCCTCTCCGCTGGTCCTCGACGCCGCCGCCGTCGACCGCCGGCTGCCCGGCGTGGCCGCCGTCCGCGCGGCCCTGCGCCGGGCCTTCGCCGAGCTGGCGGCGGGCACGGCCGCCCAGCCCCCGCAGGTGCGGCTGCCCCTCCCCGACGGGGCGAGCGACGTGATCGTCTACCCGGGGACGCTCTCCGGTCCGCGGGCGGCCGGCGTGAAGCTGTCGCCGTATCTGGCCGCCCGGCCGGCCGGGGAGCGGGTCACCGCCTGGACCCTGCTGCTCTCGACCGAGGACGGGCAGCCGCTGCTCCTGTGCGACAGCGCCCGGTTGACCGTCGAACGCACCGCGGGCACGACCGCGGTGGCGGTGGACGCCCTGGCCCCGGCGGACGCCGGCACGCTCGCCGTGGTCGGAGCCGGGCCGGTCGGGCTGGCCCACCTGCGCCACGTCGGCGACGTCCGGGCGTGGCGGCGGGTCGTCGTCAGCTCCCCGGCGCTCGCCGCGGGGGACCCGGCGCGGCGCGCGGCCCTGCGGGCGCTGCCGGTCGAGGTCGAGGTCGCTCCCGACGCGGCCACGGCCGTCCGCGACGCCGACGTCGTCTGCCTCTGCACCTCGGCCGCGCGCCCGGTGGTGGACCTGGCCGACACCCGCGAGGACGCCCTCGTGACCTCCCTGTCCACCAACGCACCCGGCGCCCACGAGCTGGCGCCAGAGGACGTCGCCCGCTGCGCCGTCTACGTCGACAGCCGCGCCGGCGCCTCCGTGGCCGCGGGCGAGCTGCGGCCACTGGTCCAGGCCGGCCGCGTCGAGGTCCTCGCCGACCTCCCGGAGCTGGTCACGGGGACCGCACCGCCGCGCCCGGCGGGCCGCGCCTTCTTCCGCTCGGTCGGCCTCGGCATCGAGGACCTGGCCGTCGCCGCCCTGCTGGTCGACCCCGGAACGGAGCCCGCATGACCACCCCGCCCACCTTCGCCGCCTTCGAGCTGGAGCGGTGGCAGTCCGACTGGGAGCAGCGGGTCGAGGTCAACCTCGCCGACAGCGGCGTCGACCCCGTGCCGCTCGGCGCGCTGCTCGACGGCGACCTCGGCCCGCTCGCGGCTCACCCGCTGCACTACCCGGAGGTCAACGGCACCCAGCGGCTGCGCGAGCGCATCGCCGCCCTGTACCCCGGCTGCCGGCCCGAGCAGGTGCTCGTCACCGTCGGCGCGGCCGAGGCCAACAGCCTCGTCGTGCAGCTGCTCGCCGGGGCCGGCGACCGCGTGGCGGTGATGACGCCGGGCTACCAGCAGGTCCGCGGACTCGCCGCCAACGCCGGTGCCCACGTCGTCGACCTGCCGCTGCGGCAGGAGCAGGGCTGGCGTCCCGACCTCGACGCGGTGGCCGACGCCGTGCGCCCGGGGACGGCGCTGGTCTCGGTGAACACGCCGAACAACCCGACCGGCACCGTCCTCACCGACGCCGAGCTGGACGCCGTCGTGGCCGCGGCCGAGCGGAGCGGGGCCTGGCTGCACTCGGACGAGGTGTACCGCGGGTCGGAGCTGGACGGTCCCGAGGCGCCGACTGCGTGGGGGCGCTCCGACCGGGTGCTCGTGGTCGGCAGCCTGTCCAAGGCGTACGGCCTGAGCGGGCTGCGGGTCGGCTGGGTCGTGGGACCGGAGGACGCCGTCGAGGCGCTCTGGCGGCGCCACGAGTACGCCGCCATCGCCACCGCCAGCCTGTCGATGCTCCTCGCCGAGCGGGCGCTCGAGCCCGCCACCCGCTCCTGGCTGCTCGACCGGCAGCGGACCCTGGCCCGCGCCGGCCGGCGCACCCTGCTCGACTGGGTCGCGGCGCACCCCGACCTCGTCGAGCTCGACCCCCCGGCCGCGACGGCGCTCGGCCTGCCCCGGCTGCTGCGGCAGACCGACTCGGTGGCCGTCGCGACCGCGATCCGGGACCGGGCGGGCGTGCTCGTCTGCCCGGGCGTGTACCTGGGCGCCGAGGGGCACCTGCGGCTGAGCCACGCGCTCGACCCGGCCCGGACCGCGCAGGCGCTGGACCGGGTCGCCGACGTGCTGACCGCCCTGGGCGCGGCCTGACCGGGTGGTCAGCCCGCCAGGTAGGGGATGGTCTGCGGCCCCTCGGGGAGGTAGCAGACGCGCGCCCCCGGACCGTGCCGCTCCACCGCCTCGGCGATCGAGGCGGTCAGGTCCGCGGTGGGGGTCAGGTGGGCGGCGCGCACCGCGTCGGGGTCCAGGCCGTCGCAGTACAGCTGGACGTCGGCCTTGCCGAGGATGCGGGCCAGGATCTGCACCTGCCACTGGTCGGGCACGCTGAACCCCTCCGAGGAGATCAGCTCGATCAGCCCCGCCGGGTCGTCGGCGGCGCCGAGCACCTCGGCGAAGGAGCCGTGGTCGGGCAGGCCGTCGGCGCACTCGGCGGCCACCAGGACGCTGCCGCCCGGGCGCACCACGCGCTCGGCGGCGGCCATCCCCTTCACCGCCTGGTAGAGGTTCTGGTCCAGCGGGAAGCCGGAGTTGGTCGTGACGACGACGTCCATCGGCTGGGGCACGGCGCGCATGGCGGCGGCGCGGGCCAGCTCGCAGGCGCGGGCGTGCATCGTGAACAGCTCGCCGCAGACGACGTGGGTGATCCGCTTGGCGCGGTCCAGCAGCACGTCGAGGGCCAGGTGAGGAGGGGCGAGCGCCGCGCACGCCCGGATGTCGCGGTGCACCGGGTTGTCCTCGACGACGCCCCAGGTCGCCAGCGGGCTGCCGATGCGGGTGGCGTCGTGCAGCACCATCACGGTGTCGATCCCGGCCAGGCCGGGGGCCACCATCTTCGGCCCACCGCTGAAGCCGGCGAAGAAGTGCGGCTCGACGAACCCGGTGGTGATCCGCAGGTCGGCCTCGACCCACAGGGTGTTCAGCGCCAGCGGCACGCCGTCCCCGGCGGTGCCCAGGGAGGTCAGCGAGCTGCGGTCCCGCGCGTCGTGGTTCACGACCCGGCACCGGGACAGCACGTCGTCGCCGAGCATCTCGCGCAGCTCCTCGGCGGTGTTGCCCCGGTGCGTGCCGGTGGCCACCAGGACGACGACCTCGCACCCCGGCGCGGCGGCGTCGATCTCCTCCAGCAGGGCGTGCAGGACCGGGCGGCGCGGCTGGGCCCGGGTGCCGTCGCAGACGGAGATCGCCACGGTCATCCCGGGGCGGACCTGCTCGCGCAGCGGCGGCACCCCCAGGGGGTCGCGCAGGGCGTCGCGCAGGCTGGCCGCCGGGTCCGCCAGCGCCGGGTCGTCCTGCGGGGTGATCACCAGAGCCCCGTCCTGCAGCGGGACGTCGATCGCGCCACGGCCGTAGGCGAGGGACACGGTCGGGGGTGCAGCCGTCATCGGACCGTCCTCCATCTGCCGGCGGGACGTCGGCCGGCCGGGCGGCGACCGACGACGGCAGCCTAGCCACGCCCCCACCGGAGCGGGCGGACCGCGGAGGGGTCCGCCCGCGGCGGATGCCGCAGGATGGGACGGCGGCCCGTCGGCCGCACGAGGAGAGGACCAGACATGAGGGCGCGGCTGCTGGACCTGCTCGCCGGCCTGCCGTACCGGGCGGTCGCCTGCAGCGGCGGCGTGGACAGCCTGACCCTGGCCGCGGCCGCGCACCGGGCCGCGCCGGACACCACGATGGTCGTGCACAGCGTGACGCCGGCCGTCCCGGCAGCGGCCACGGCGCGGGTGCTCGAGACGGCGGCGGCGGAGGGCTGGGACCTGCGCACGGTGCGGTCCCGGGAGTTCGAGGACGAGGGCTACCTCACCAACCCGCGGAACCGGTGCTACGTCTGCAAGTCCCACCTCTACGACGCGATGGGCGATCTGGTGGCCGTGGTCGGGGGCGGGCACGTCCCGCTCAGCGGCGCCAACGCCGACGACCTCGGGGAGTACCGCCCCGGGCTGGAGGCCGCGGCCGAGGCCGGGGTGCGGCACCCCTTCGTCGAGGTCGGGGCGACCAAGGCCGACGTCCGCGCGCTGGCCCGCGAGCTCGGGCTGTCCTCCGCGGACCTGCCGGCCTCGCCGTGCCTGGCCAGCCGGCTCTACACCGGGACGGCGGTGACGCCCGCGCGGCTGCACGCCGTCGAGGTGGGCGAGGCGCTGCTGACCGCCCGCACCGGGGTGGCGGTGGTGCGCTGCCGGCTGCGGCAGGACGACGTGCGCATCGAGGTCGGTGCCGCCGACCGGCACCGCGTCCCCCCGGACGTCGTCGCCGCGGTGCTGGCCGCCATGCGCGCGGTGGAGCCCGGCATCCGCACCGCGGTCCTCGACGACGAGCCCTACCGGCCGGGGCGCGCCTTCACCCTGACCCCGGTGCCGCGGTGACCGACCCCCTCCCCGTCGACCGGGGGTACGTGGACCTCGGGTTCGCCCGCGTCGACACCGACCGGCGCGCCCGCACCGGTGACCCGGAGGTGGTCTACGCCGCCGGCAAGACCACCGAGGAGGTGGTCGCCATCGTCGCGGCGCTGCGCGCGGACGCGCCGGAGCGGCCGGCGCTGGTGACCCGAGCGGGACCGGAGACCGCCGCGGCGCTGGCCGCCCGCTGGCCCGACGCGCTGGTCGAGCGGTCCACGGTCGCGGTCGGGCCGCTGCCCCGGCCGGCCGGCCTGGTCGCCGTGGTCAGCGCCGGCACCTCCGACGAGCCGGTGGCCGTGGAGGCTGCCACCACGCTGCGCGCGCACGGCGCCGGCGTCGTCCGGGTCACCGACGTCGGGGTCGCCGGCCTGCACCGGATCCTCGACGCCCGGCCGGTGCTCCGCGACGCCGACGTGGTGGTCGTGGTCGCCGGGATGGAGGGCGCCCTGCCGAGCGTCGTCGGCGGGCTGGTCGGGACGCCGGTCGTCGCGGTGCCCACCAGCGTCGGCTACGGCGCCAGCTTCGGCGGACTGTCCGCGCTGCTGGGGATGCTGAACTCCTGCGCCCCAGGCGTGGTCGTCTGCAACATCGACAACGGGTTCGGCGCCGGGGTCTTCGCCGCCCGGGTGGCCCGCGCCGTCGACACCGCCCGCAGCACCGCCGCCGGTCGCTCCGGCGGGCCGCCGGCGTGAGCCGGGTCGGCTGGCTGGACCTGGGCAGCGGCGTCTCCGGCGACATGCTCCTCGGTGCGCTGGTCGGTGCCGGGGTCCCGCCGGCCACGCTGTCCGCGGCCCTGGAGCCGCTCGGGTTGCCGATCACCCTGCGCCGCGAGGAGGTCCGGCGCGGCGGGCTGGCCGCCGTCCGGGTGCACGTCGACGTGCCGGCCGAGGACCAGCCGCACCGGACCTGGGCCGACGTGCGGGTCCTGCTGGACCGGCTGGCCGAGCCGCTGCGCTCGTCGGCGTCCGACGTCTTCGCCGCGCTCGCCCGCGCGGAGGCTGCCGTGCACGGCGTCCCCGCCGACGACGTCCACTTCCACGAGGTGGGCGCCCTGGACGCGGTCGCCGACGTGGTCGGGGTCTGCGCCGGCGTGGCCGACCTCGGCCTGGACCGGCTGGTCGCCTCCCCGATCGCCCTGGGCAGCGGGTCGGTGCGGACGGCGCACGGGCGGCTGCCCGTCCCCGGACCCGCCGTCCTGGCGCTGCTCGCCGACGCGTCGGCGCCCGCGCACGGCGGACCGGCCGGCGAGGAGCTGGCGACGCCCACGGGCGTGGCGCTGGTGACCTCCCTGGCGTCGGGGTACGGCCCGCTGCCGCCGATGCGGCCCACGCGGACCGGCACCGGCGCCGGCGGCCGGGACCCCGCCGACCGGCCGAACGTGGTGCGGCTGGTGGTGGGGGAGGCCCTCGCGGCGGAGTCCCCGCAGCAGGTGGTGGTGCTGGAGACCAACGTCGACGACCTCGACCCGCGGGCCTGGCCGGCGGTCCTCGCCGACCTGCTGGCCGCGGGGGCGCTCGACGCCTGGCTCACGCCGGTGCTCATGAAGAAGGGACGCCCGGCGCACGTGGTCAGCGCGCTGGCCGAGCCGGTCGCCGTCCCGGCCGTGCGCGCCGTGCTGTTCCGGGAGACCACCACGTTGGGGGTCCGGGAGTCCGGAGTGGCCCGGCAGGTGCTGGC
>DASQXT010000171.1:0-11047 GCA_035639575.1 Geodermatophilus sp. | reverse complement strand
GGACACCGGCTGAGCCCGGGTCAGACCACCGGCTGCGACTCGTCGACGGCGTCCACCGGCGGTCGGGCCCCGGTCGCCTCGGCGTCGGCCCGCGCGAGCAGGGCCACCGCGCGGCGCAGGACCTCCGGCGGCTGCGTGTAGGGCAGCCGCAGCCGGTCGTCGAGGGCGTGGCCGGTGCCGAACAGCGGGCCGGCGGCCAGCCGCAGCCCCAGCCGCTCGGCCGCCGCGACCACTGCGCGGGAACGCGGCGAGGGCAGCCCGCACCACAGCACCAGGCCACCCGCCGGCGTGGGCACCCGCCAGTCGGGCAGCCGCTGCCGCAGCTCGGCGGTCAGCACCGACCGACGCTCGCGCAACTGCGCGCGCCAGGCCGGGAGATACCCGTCCAGGTCGTCGAGCAGCGCGCAGGCGGCGAGCTGCTCGAGGACCGGCCCGGACATCGACGTGCGGACGGCGACCGCGGTCAGCCGGCGGACGACGTCGGCCTCGGCGCGCACCCACCCCACCCGCAGGCCGCCCCACGCCACCTTGCTCAGCGTCCCGACCGAGAGCAGCCCCGGGCCGAAGGCGGCCAGCGGCGGCGGTGCGGTCGCGTCGAGGCCCAGCTCGGTGACGGTCTCGTCGACCACCGCCGGCACGCCACCGCGGCGCAGCGCCCCAGCCAGCCGCTCCCTGCCGGCGACGTCGAGCAGCACGCCGGTCGGGTTCTGGAAGTCCGGCATCAGGTAGGCGGCCGCGGGCCGGACGGCGGACAGGGTGCGCTCGGCGGCGTCGAGCCAGGCGGCGGGCTCGTCGGGGTCGAGCGCGACCGGGACGACGCGGGCGCCGAGAGCCCGGGCGGCCTGCAGGGCGTTGGGGTAGCTCGGCTGCTCGACCAGCACCCGCTGCCCGCGCCGCAGCAGGCCCGCGAACCCGATCGAGACGCCGTGCAGCGCGCCGTTGGTGACCAGCACCTGCTCGGGGGTCGTGGGCAGGCCGCGGGCGGTGTAGCGCGCGGCGATCCGCGCCCGCAGGTCGGGCAGGCCGGCGGGGTGGTAGCCGTGCGTGGCCAGGAAGCGGGGCAGCTCCTCGAGCGCCGCGGCCAGCGCGGCCGGGACGGAGGCGGGTGCCGCGGGTGCGGCGTGGGCGAGGTCGATCGCGCCGTCGTCCGCCGGCCCGGGCACCCACGCACCGCGGTGCGGCCCGGCGGGGAGGGCCGCGAACGTCCCGGCACCCTGCCGGGCGGTGGCCCACCCGTCCTCGCGCAGCCGGGTGTACGCGGCGGTGACCGTGGCCCGGCTGACCGCGAGCGCCGTCGCCAGCTCCCGCTCCGCCGGCAGCCGCGTGCCCAGGGGCACCCGGCCGTCGGCCACCAGCCGGCGGATGCGCCCGGCCAGCGCCGCGTAGCGCGGCGGCCGGTCGGTGGCGAGGTCGCCGACGAGCACGGCCAGCGAGCGCGCGGACGTCGTCTCCATGCCACCTCCTGCGGATTGGCCTGTGGTCTGCAGGCCAATCGTGGCGGAGGATCGGGGCATGCACCAGTTCCTGACCGCCCGGCCGGCCCGCCGCCTCGTCCAGCTCTACGCGGGCCTGGTGCTCTACGCGGTGTCGATGGCCCTGCTCGTGCGCTCGGGCCTGGGCGTCATGCCGTGGGACGTGCTGCACCAGGGCCTGGCCCGCCAGCTGGGCTGGTCGCTCGGGGTCGTCACGATGGTCGTCGGCGCGCTGGTGCTGCTGGCCTGGGTCCCGCTGCGCGAGCGGCCGGGGCTGGGCACGGTGAGCAACGTCGTCGTCATCGGCCTGGCGCTGGACGCCGCGCTCGCCGTCCTGCCCGAGCCGTCGTCCCTCCCCCTCCGGGCCGTGTTCGTCGGCCTCGGCATCGCGCTCAACGCCGTCGCCACCGCCGCCTACATCGGCGTGCACCTCGGCCCGGGTCCGCGCGACGGGCTGATGACCGGCCTGGTGCGCCGCAGCGGCCGCTCGGTGCGACTGGTCCGCACCTCGATCGAGGTCGCGGTCGTGGGCGTCGGCTGGCTGCTCGGCGGCACGCTGGGCGTCGCCACCGTGCTGTACGCGCTGGCCATCGGCCCGCTCGTGCACGTGCTGCTCCCCCGGCTGTCGGTGCACCTGCCGCGCGTCCCGGCCGGCGTCAGCTGACCGGCGGCCGGCGAAGGCCGGCCCTCACCACGGGGACGACGGCCAGCACGAGGACCGCCACCGCCACGACGCTCCCCAGCGCCCAGGCCCCGAACACCAGCAGGGCGGCCAGCTCGGTGCCCAGGCCCGCGACCGAGGTGACCGTCGCCCGGCGGGCGCTGTCGATGCGCTCCTGCAGGCGCGCCTCGGCCACCACGAGCACCGCCAGGTAGAGGGCGTAGGAGACGGCCAGCACCGCCAGCGCGGCCGGCCCGGGCACCGCGGCCACCACCCCGAGCAGCACACCGGACAGCAGCAGCGGCACCGGCAGCACGCGGTCGGGCAGCCGGTCGGCCCGGCCGGCCGTCGCCGCGCCGAGCGCCCCGGCCAGCGTGATGCCCAGGACGGCCGCCGGGACGGCGACCGTCGGGACCCCGCGGTCGCCGGCGAGCACCGGGAAGTACTCCTCCACCGCGTCGAGCCCCCCGACCAGTGCGACCGCGAGCACGGTGAGCCGGAGCCCGGGGACGCGCACGACCTCGGCGACGCCGCTGCGCAGGGTGGCGGACAGCGTCGCACCGTCGCGCTCCCGTGGCGGCTCGGGGAACCGCAGGGCCAGCGCCGCCCACACGAGGCAGACCGCGGCGCTGGCCCAGCCCACCAGCGCGTAGCCACCCAGCGCGTAGAGCCCGCCGGCCGCGGCCGCGGTCGGGATCTGCACGAGCAGCTCGGCCGACGTCATCCAGCCGTTGACCCGCGCGAACGCGCCCTCGGCGCCCACCTCGGCCAGGCCGTCGTAGACCAGGGCCTCGACCGTGCCGGAGACCAGCGCGCTCGCCACGCCCCAGACGACGAAGCCGGCGAGGAAGCCGGTGTACTGCGGCGCGACGGTCCACACGACGAACGCGGCCGCCTCGAGGACGCCGCCCGCGACGAGCGCACCCCGGCGGGACCAGCGGTCCGCCAGCGCCCCGGCCGGCACCTCGGTCAGCAGGGCCGTGACCGACCAGGCGGCGAACAGCAGCGACAGGTCGGCGGCCGAGAGGCCGGTGTCGAGGAACAGCAGCGCGTAGAGCGGGTAGAGCGGCACCAGCTCGGACAGCGCGGTCCAGCCCACCGCCAGGCGCGCGAGCGGTCGGGCAGCGGGCGGCAGGGGTGCCCCGGCCGGGCGTCAACGGAACGGCACGGTGCGGACCGTAGCGCGGGTCCCCCCGGCCCGCAGCCGAGTTCCGGGCACCGCTGGGTGCCGGGCCCGAGGCCACTCCACGGCCGTGGGCCGAGCCCCCACCACCGCAGGAGCGGGCTCCGCTGTCCGCGGAACCGGCTCGGTCCTCGCCCGTCCCGGTGGGAGCATGGCCGCCGATGGATGCGGCCGTGCAGGTGACCGACCTCGTCAAGCGCTACCCCGGCCGGCCGGTCAACGCCGTCGACGGGATCTCGTTCACGGTGGCGCGTGGTGAGGTCTTCGGGCTGCTCGGCCCCAACGGCGCGGGCAAGACGACGACGATCGGCGTCCTCACCACCCGGGTGCTGCCCACCTCGGGTACCGCCAGCGTCGCCGGGGTGGACGTCGCCGCCGACCCGGTCACCGCACGCAGCCGGCTGTCGGTGGTGCCGCAGCGGTCCAACCTCGACCGCGCGCTGACCGCCCGGCAGAACCTGGTCTTCCACGCCGCTTACCACGGCATCGGCCGGGCCGAGCGCAACCGCCGGGCCGACGCGCTGCTCGAGCAGCTGGGCCTGGGCGGGCGCGGCGGGGACAAGGTCGACGACTACTCCGGTGGGATGGCGCAGCGGCTGCTCATCGCGCGGGCGCTCATGCACGCCCCGCAGGTGGTCTTCCTCGACGAGCCGAGCACCGGGCTGGACCCGCAGGCCCGGCTGTTCGTGTGGGACCGCATCCGCGAGCTGCGCGAGGGCGGTGTCACCGTCGTCCTCACCACCCACGACATGGACGAGGCGGCCGCGCTCTCGGACCGGGTCGGGATCATGGACCACGGCCGGCTGCTCGCCCTGGACACCCCCGTGGCACTCACCCGCTCGCTGCCGGGCAGCGCCACGCTGGACATCGACGTGGCGCGCGCGCCCGGGGACACCGACGACGCGGTACTGGCGGCCCTCGCCCCGCTCGCCGAGCGGGTCGAGCAGGTCGCCGACGGCTCCGGGCTGCGGGCTCGCCTCTACCTGTCCGGCGACGCCGCGGCGCTCGTGGGCCCGGTGTCCGAGGCGCTCGGTGCCCGACACGCGCGGCTGACCGGCGTGCGCATCGGCGAGCCCAGCCTCGAGGACGTCTTCCTCAGCCTGACCGGACGGGAGCTGCGATGAGCACGGACACCTCCTCGGGACGGGCTGCGACGAGCCCGGACACCGCCGCGCCGGGTCTGGTCGCCGGGGTCGGTCCCGCCGCACCGGGCCGGCCGGACGTCGGCCGGGCGTTCGGCGCGCTGCTGTGGCGCGACGTCTTCGTCACCGGCCGCGAGCTGGTGCCCTTCCTGCTGCAGGTCGTGCTGCAGCCGGTCTTCCTGCTGTTCGTCTTCGGCAAGGTGCTCGTCGAGCTCGGCTTCGCCACCAACCAGTACTCCGCCGTGCTGCTGCCGGGCGTCATCGCGCTGACCGCCTTCCTCACCGCGCTGCAGAACACCGCCTTCCCGCTGGTCATCGACTTCTCCTACACCAAGGAGATCGAGGACCGGCTGCTCGCGCCGCTGCCCACCGCGCTGGTCGCCGTCGAGAAGATCGTGTTCTCGCTGCTGCGGGCGCTGGTCGCGGCCGCGGTGATGTTCCCGATCAGCTGGTGGGTGCTCGGCTCGCTGCCGGTGCAGTGGGGCGACCTGCCGCTGCTGACGGTGTTCCTCGTGCTCGGCTCGCTGGTCGGCGCGGTGATGGGCATGACGCTCGGGACGTTCGTGAAGCCCAACCGGATCAACATCGTCTTCGCCGTCGTCCTGACGCCGCTGCTGTTCACCGGGTCCACGCAGTTCCCGTGGCAGTCCCTGGACCGGCTGCGCTGGTTCCAGGTGGTCTGCGCGGTCAACCCGCTGACCTATGTCAGCGAGGCGCTGCGCGCGGAGATGGCACCGGCCGTGCCGCACCTGCCGCTGTGGCTGTGCGCGCTCGCGCTGGCCGGCTTCCTCGTCGTCTTCGGCGTGGCGAGCCTGGTGGGATTCCGCCGCCGGGCCCTCGACTAGCCCGACGCTGCGCGACGTGGTCTTCCGGACGACCGTTGCCACGGGCACGCAGGGAGTGTCTCCGGCGGGGCTCAGGCGGTGAGTGCAGCTGCACTCACCGCCTGAGCACCCAGGGAAGACACCGGCCACCGGGCAGCGCTCGTGGAACCCGCTACCGCAGTGTCGGGATCCACTCGGCCAGCGCCCGGCCGATCTCGTGCGGTGAGTCCTCCGGGACGAAGTGCGAGCCGGGCACGGTCACCTCGGTCAGCGCTGTCCACTTGCGGACGAACGCCCGCGGCCGGCCGACCAGGATCGAGCCCGGGTCGGCGTTGAGGAACAGCTTGGGGACGTCGCTGGTGCGCAGCCACTGGCCGTACCGGGCGACGACGTCGCGGACCTTGGGCGGCACGTTCTCGATCGGCAGCTGCCGCGGCCACTCCAGCGTCGGCCAGCGGTGCGCGGGGTCGGCGAAGGGCTCGCGGTAGCGGGCGTGCGCGTCCGGGCTCAGACCGCGGGTCACCGACGCCGGCAGGATGCGCTCGACGAACACGTTCTTCTCCAGCACCGCGGCCTCGCCGTCCGGCCCGCGCATGGTGCGGAAGATGTTGCGCGCGTCGGCCGGCCAGTCGGCCCAGGTCAGCGGGACGACGAGCGCCTCGGTGAACGCCAGGCCGCGGACCGCGCCGGCGTGCCGGTGCGCCCAGTCGAAGCCCAGCGCCGAGCCCCAGTCGTGCAGCACGAGGGTGACCCGCTCGGTCGCACCGACCTCCTCGAGGAACCGCTCCAGGAACCCCGCGTGCGCGGAGAACGAGTAGGTGCCCCGGTCCGGGCTGGGCAGCTTGTCCGACTCGCCCATGCCGACCAGGTCCGGGGCCAGGCAGCGGCCGAGGTGCTGCACGTGCGGGATGACGTTGCGCCACAGGTAGGACGACGTCGGGTTGCCGTGCAGGAAGACGATCGGGTCGCCCTCCCCCACCTCGACGTAGGCCATGTGCACGTTGCCGTCGGCCCGCCGGTCGACGCGGACGCGCTTGCGGGGGAACGGGTCCTCGGACGAGACGTCGTCGGCAGCCATGCCTGCGATCCTCACCCATCCCCGCGCGCGGCACCGCTCGAGGTCACGGCCCCGGCCGCCTGCCGCGCGGCGGCCTCGATGCGCGCCCGGAACGCCGCCCACTCGCCGGCGCTGCGCTCGGGCAGGTTGCTGTTGTCCGGCCTCAGGCCGGCCGACCCGTCGATCAGCTCGCGCATGACGTCGGCGTGCCCGGCGTGCCGGGCGACCTCCGCGCACACGTGCACCAGGACCGTGTGCAGCGTGGGGTGCCGGCGCTCGTCGTCCCACCAGGGCACCTCGCCGACGGCGTCCAGCGGCAGCGCCTCGATCGTCGCGTCGGCGTGCGCGGCAGCGGAGGCGTACAGCTCGAAGACGTCGGCGCGGGACTCCTCCGGCGCCGCCCACAGGTCGACGCCCTCCTCCGCGCCCTCGACGTCCCACGGGTAGGGCCGGCCGCTCGGCCGGCCGAAGACCTCGCCGAAGTAGCCCAGCTGCACGTAGGCGACGTGCTTGACCAGCCCGAGCAGGTTGGTGCCGGTCGGCGTCATCGGCCGCCGGACGTCGTACTCGCCCAGGCCGTCGAGCTTGGCCAGCAGGGCGGCCCGGCACAGGCGCAGGTACTCGCGCAGGGTGCTCTTCTCGTCCATGCGAGCAGCCTGGCGCACGATCCCGGCAGCACGCTTGACCCTGACGCGACGTCAGGCCGTGCACTGGTCGGCGTCAGGAGGGAGGACACCCGTGAACGTGGGCGAGGTCGCGGCGCTGGCCGGTGTGACGGTCCGGACGCTGCACCACTACGACCGGATCGGGCTGCTGTCGCCGTCCGGCCGGACGGCAGCGGGCTACCGGCGGTACTCGCCGGCGGACCTGGACCGGCTGCACCAGGTGCTGGTCTACCGCGAGCTCGGGTTCCCCCTCGAGGAGGTCGCGACCCTGCTCGACGACCCCGCCGCCGACCCGGCCGAGCACCTGCGCCGCCAGCACCGGCTGCTGCTCGACCGGATGGAGCGGACGCGGGCGATGGTCGCGGCCGTCGAGAAGGAGATGGAGGCGAGGCAGATGGGGATCTCACTGACCCCGGAGGAGCGCTTCGAGCTGTTCGGGGACTGGCTGCCCGAGGAGTACGAGGCCGAGGCGGAGGAGCGCTGGGGCGACACCGAGGCGTGGGCGCAGTCCCAGCAGCGAACCCGCAGCCACACCAAGGAGGACTGGGTCCGGATCAAGGCCGAGGGCGAGGACGTCGAGCGGCGCTTCGCCGAGGCGATGCGGGCCGGCGTCCCGGCCGACTCGGACCAGGCGATGGACGTCGCGGAGGAGCACCGGCAGCAGATCATCCGGAACTTCTACGACTGCCCGCCCGAGATGCACGCCGGCCTGGGCCGGATGTACGTCGAGGACGAGCGGTTCACCGCCCACTACGAGCGGATCGCGCCGGGCCTGGCGCAGTACGTGAGCACCGCCATCCAGGCCAACGCCGCCCGCCAGGGCTGAAGAAGGGCCCTCCTGCCCCCCACCGCTCGCAGGCTGGCGGCGGGGCCCTGCAGGAGGGCCGGCCGGCGGGGTCAGCTGCGGTGCACCTCGTCGGGGCCGGCGGACCCGTCGAGCGCGTCGGGTCGGCCGGCGCCGGCCGCGCCCGGGTCGTCGGGCAGGGGCCGGTCGTTCAGGTGGGCGGCCATCCCGGCGGCCTCGTCGGCGGGGACCTCAGCGCGGCGGCCCGGCCGCGCTCCGAGCCGCAGCCGGCGGCGGGGCAGCCCGCCGTCCTGCGCAGCGGCCAGCAGCTCGGCCAGGTGCAGCACGCGGACCTCCGAGCGGCGGCGGCGCAGGCCGGTGACCAGCTGCCGCTGACAGCCGGGGTTCACCGCGACGACGTAGTCGACGCCGGCGGCCTCGATCTGGTCGAGCTTGGGGGCGAGCACCCGGCGGCTGTCCCTGGGCCGCAGCAGCGAGTACGTGCCCGCCGAGCCACAGCACTGCGCCGCGCCGGGCAGCTCGACGTAGTCGGCGACGGCGGCGATCAGCTCCCGCGGCTCCCGCCAGACGTCCATCCCGTTGCGCAGGTGGCAGGAGTCCTGCAGCGCGACCCGCGCCCGCCGTCCGTCGACCCGCAGCTCGCCGAAGGACGCCGAGCCGTCGCCCGCCACGTACTCGGAGAACTCCTGGACCCGGTCGCGGCCCAGCACGCCGGCCAGGTGCGCCGCGCAGCCGCCCGCGGTGGTGACGATCCTGCCGGGCAGCTGGCTCCCGAGCCGCCGGGCCATCTCGCGGCCCAGCTCGAGGTCGCCGTTGTGCGCGTGCAGGGCGCCGCAGCAGCCCTGGTCGCCCGGGGCGTCCAGCTCGGGGCGCAGCCGGCGCGCGGCCCGGCTCACCCGGGGGAACAGCGCGCGCTCGAAGCAGCCCAGCATCAGGTGCGGACCCTGCGGGGAGGTGGTGGCCGTGCGCGCGTGCCCGCGGAAGGTGCCGAGCCGGCGCACCAGCCAGTTGCGGACGACGACGTTCGTGAGCACCCGCGCCAGCGGCGGCCGGTGCCGGCCCTGCCACTGGTGGGAGCGCCAGTGCTCGAGCAGCTCGCCGTACTGCACGCCGGCCGGGCAGACCGGCTCGCACGCCCGGCAGCCCAGGCAGAACGAGGACTCCTCCCGCAGGGTCGGGTCGTCGTCCTCCAGGACGCCGGTCTCCAGCGCGCGCATCAGCGTGATCCGCCCGCGCGGGGAGGACTTCTCGTCCTTGCTCAGCGCGTACGTCGGGCAGGCCGGCAGGCAGAACCCGCAGGAGATGCACCGGTCGAGCAGCTCGGGCGGGAAGATCCCGCGCGCGGCCGCGCCGGCGGCACCCGGGGCATCGGTGGCGCCGGACGCCTCGGCCGTCACGAGCCCGTCTTCCCGGGGTTGAGGATGCCGGCCGGGTCGAAGGCCGCCTTGATCCGTCTGAGCAGGGCCATCTGGTCGTCTCCCAGCCGGTCGCGCAGGTAGGGCAGCTTCGCCGCGCCGACGCCGTGCTCCCCGGTGATGGTGCCGTCGAGCTCCAGCGCCGCGGCGAAGATCTCGGCGAAGGCGGCGTGGGTGCGGTCGGCGGCCGCCGGGTCGCGGGCGTCGATGACCGCGGTGGGGTGCAGGTTGCCGTCGCCGGCGTGGCCGAAGGTGCCGATCACCAGCTCGTGCCGGGCGGCGACCGCCTCGATCCGGTCGACCATCTCGGCCAGCCGCGGGCGGGGCACGGTGACGTCCTCCAGCACGGTGAGCGTGTCCAGCCGGGACAGCGCCGGCAGGGAGCAGCGGCGGGCGGCCAGCAGCGCCTCGGACTGGGCGACCTCCTTGGCCACGGTGACCTCGAGGGCCCCCTCGTCGGCGCACAGCTCGCCCATGCGGGTCAGGTTGCGCTCGACGGCGTCCGGCTCGCCGTCGTCCCCGAAGAGCAGCAGCGCGCCGGCGTCGGTGCGCAGCCCGAGCCGGGCGTAGTCCTCCACCGCCCCGATGCAGGTGCGGTCGAGGAACTCCAGCGTCGCGGGCACCACGCCGTGGGCGAGGACCTGCGTCACCGCGCGGCCGGCGTCGGCCAGCGAGGAGAAGTAGGCCACCCCGGTGCTCGCCGTGGCCGGCATGGGCAGCAGCGCGAGGGTCACCTCGGTGATGACGCCGAGGGTGCCCTCCGAGCCGGTGAGCAGGCGGGTCAGGTCGTAGCCGGCGACGTCCTTCCACAGCCGGCCGCCGGTGCGGATGACCTCGCCGGTGGGCAGCACGACCTCGAGACCGAGCACGTAGTTGCGGGTGACGCCGTACTTGAGGCCGCGCAGGCCGCCGGCGCAGGTGGCCACGTTGCCGCCCACGGTCGAGACGGTGCGGCTGCCCGGGTCGGGCGCGAACAGCAGCCCCTGGGCGGCGGCGGCCTCGGCGACGGTGGCCGTGGTGGCGCCGGGCTCGGCGCGGACCAGCAGCTCTGCAGGACTGATCTCGAGCACGCGGTCCATGCGGGTGAGCACCAGCAGGATGCCGCCCTGCAGCGGCACGGTCGCCGCGCACAGGTTCGAGCCGGCGCCGCGGGGCACGACCGGGACGCGGTGGGCGGTGGCCAGCCGCAGGACGGCGGCGACCTCCTCGGTGCGCGCCGGGAAGACCACCGCGTCCGGCGGGGAGGAGAACAGCGGGGTCGCGTCGCGCGCATAGGGCGCGACCTCACCCTGCTCGTGCCGGACGTGCTCGCGACCGACGATCGACTCCAGCTCGGCCAGGACACCGGGATCCAGTGCCACGTCGCACCTCCCTCGCGGCGGGGGGGTGGACCCCGCGCTCGGCTGCAGCGGGGAGCCTAGTGACGGACGCCGCTCCCGGCAGACTGGAGCCGTGCCCGAACAGCCGGAACTGACCATCCAGGGCTGGGGCCCCGCGGCCACCGCCCCTGGCTGGAGCGCGAGATCGGCGCGCTGGGCGTGGAGGTGCTGCGCGCGGTCAAGCAGCGGCTGGACCCGCAGGCGGTCTGCAACCCCGGCGTCCTGCTGCCCGACTGAAGAAGGACCCCGTCCTCCTCACCCCTCGCACGCTCGGGGTGAGCCTCTGGACGGGGCCGGCGGCGGGACCCTGCAGGGGGCCGACACCCGGCCGCGAGGGAGGTGCGACGTGGCACTGGATCCCGGTGTCCTGGCCGAGCTGGAGTCGATCGTCGGTCGCGAGCACGTCCGGCACGAGCAGGGTGAGGTCGCGCCCTATGCGCGCGA
>DASQXT010000170.1:0-9631 GCA_035639575.1 Geodermatophilus sp. | reverse complement strand
CTGGGCGTCGTGCGCCATCCGATCAACGGGCTGCTGGACCGGGTCTGGGAGCTGCGGGAGGACGTCTCCGCCTACGACGCCTCCTACCTCGCGCTGGCCGAGGCGCTCGGCTGCGCCCTCCTCACCGCCGACGGACGGCTCGGCCGGGTGCCGCGACTCCGCTGCGCGGTGACGGTCGTCCCGCGCTGACCGGGAGGGGCGCCCGGACCGGCGCCGGGAACCAACGGGGAGTCAGGCGAACAGGCCGCGGATGTCGTCGGCAGTCAGCGCGCCGGAGAGGGCGCCGCCGTCGTCGTCCAGCACGCGGGCGAACAGGTCGCGTTTGCGTTCCTTGAGCGCCATGACCTTCTCCTCGATGGTGCCGGCAGCCACCAGCCGGTACACCATCACCGTCTTGTCCTGACCGATCCGGTGCGTCCGGTCGACCGCCTGCGCCTCCACCGCCGGGTTCCACCACGGGTCCAGCACGAAGACGTAGTCGGCCTCGGTCAGGTTGAGCCCGAACCCGCCGGCCTTGAGGCTGATCAGGAACGCCGGGGCGCGGCCGCTGCGGAACTCGTCGATCCGCCGCTGCCGGTCCCGGGTGCGCCCGTCCAGGTAGGCGTAGGGCAGCCCCTCGGCGTCCAGCCGGGCGCGCACCGTGCCCAGGAAGCCGGTGAACGAGCTGAACACCAGCGCGCGGTGCCCCTCGGCGACGACCTCCTGCAGATGCTCGGTGAACGCGTCGGCCTTGCTCGAGCGGATACCGGCGTGGGCCTGGTCGACCAGCGACGCGTCGAGGGCAAGCTGCCGCAGCAGGGTCAGCGACCGGAAGATGGTGAAGCGGTTCTTCTGCAGGTCGTCGACCAGGCCCAGCACCTTGCGGCGCTCCCGCTGCAGGTGGGTGTCGTAGACCTTCCGGTGCTTGGGATTGAGCACGACCTCCAGCACCTGCTCCTGCTTGGGCGGCAGCTCGGCGGCGACCTGCTCCTTGGTGCGGCGGCGCATCAGCGGGCGGATCCGGCGGCGCAGCGCGGCCAGCACCTCCGGGTCGCCGCCCTTCTCGATCGGCGTCCGGTAGTGCTCGGTGAACCGCTGCGGGCTCGGGAACAGCCCGGGCGCGACGATCGACAGCATCGACCACAGGTCCATCAGGTCGTTCTCCACCGGCGTGCCGGTGATGGCGAGCTTGAACCGGGCCGGCAGCCGCCGCGCGGCGGCGTAGGTCTTGGCCTGGTGGTTCTTCACGAACTGCGCCTCGTCGAGCACCAGCCCCCTCCACGGCAGCTCGCGGTAGTCGTCACCGTCGAGGCGCAGCAGCGTGTACGAGGTGATGACCAGGTCGGCGCCGTCGACTGCCTCGGCCAGCGGCACGCCGAGTTTGCGGCCGGTGGCCTCGATGGTCCGGACGTCGAGGCCGGGGGCGAAGCGGGCCGCCTCGCGCGCCCAGTTCGACACCACGCTGGTCGGGGCCACCACGAGCACCGGCGCGGTCAGGTCGCCGGCCTCCTTCGCCCGGCACACCAGCGCCAGGGCCTGCAGCGTCTTGCCCAGCCCCATGTCGTCGGCGAGCACGCCGCCGAGCCCGGCGTCCCAGAGCACGGAGAGCCACTGGTATCCCGCCAGCTGGTAGGGCCGCAGCTGCGCGACGAGCCCGGCAGGCGGCGCCGGCGGCTCGGCGTCGTCGACGTCGAGCAGCGCCCGGACGTCGCGCGCCCACCGCTCGCTCTGCTCGGCCACCACCCCGAGCCCCACGAGCTCGTCCCACAACCCCGCCTGGTAGCGGCTGATCCGCAGGCCCTCCCGCTCGACGTCCTGCAGCGCCCGCGCCTCCTCGATCAGCGAGCGCAGGCGGTCGAACTCCGGACGGCGGATGTCGAACCACGTCCCGCTGGGCAGCACCAGGTGCGACTCCCCGGCGGCCAGCGCCGCGAACAGCAGCGCGAACGGGATGTCCTCGCCGTCCACCGTGACCGTGACCCCGAGGTCGAACCAGTCCGCGTCGTCGGCGTCCGTGGCCGACACGTGCACGACGGGGGCCGCCTCGGTGTGCCGGTACTCCGCGGGTTCCCCGGTCACCTCCACCAGCACGCCGGCGTCCGCGAGTCGGGGCAGCAGCTCGGTCGTGAGGACGACGGTGTCCATCCCGCGCAGCTCGGCGGTCGGCGCCGGCCGCCGTTCCGGGCCGTCCTGCCACAACGCGGGCACCCGGTCCGTCGGCAGCGACAGGGACCGCACCAGCCGCTCCTCGGCAGCGACATCGCGCCCGGGGTCCGCAGCGCCGTCCCCTGCCAGCGGCAGCCGGCGGACGTCCTCGCCGGTGCGGTACTGCACCGACCAGGTCAGCCGCGCCCGGTGGCCGGGAGCGTGCTCGACGTGCAGGCACAGCCGCGGAGGGAGCACCTCCGGCAGCTCCACCGACCCGTCGGAGGACCGCACCGGCAGCGCGCGGCGCAGTGCGGGGTAGAACCCGGTCAGGAAGCGCGCGCGGTCGGTCGCGGGCACGCGCAGCGACCCGGCGGTGAGCAGTGTCCCCGCCCGCCGGGGAACCGGCTGCACGGGCACGAGCAGCAGCCCCCGCTCGGGCACGAGGTCCGGGGGCAGTGCCGGGTCGCCGGGGAGCAGCACGGCGCCGTGCGGCGGGCTCCCGAGCAGCCGCACCGCCCCGGCGGGGACGCAGACGCCGGCGCCCAGGTCGACCACCGGCTCGATGCGGAGATCCGCGTCGCGGTCGCTGCGCAGGTCCACGGCGAGCGACGCCGGCTCCCCGGCCACCCGGACCGGACCGCCGCGGGTGGTCACGAGGGTCACCCCTTCGTCCACCGCCTGCTGCAGGGCCGGCCACAGCGCGGGGCCGAACTCCTCCAGCAGCACCCGGGTGTCGCCGTAGCCGTAGTAGTCGGGGCCGTCCTCGGCCGCCCGGTGAGCGCGGTGCAGCGCGCGCAGGGCGGCGGCGTGGGCCGGATCGCGCCGCGAGTAGTAGTCGTACTGCAGGTCCCGCCAGGACACCCCGGTGCGGATCCAGCGCCCCTTGGCGCCCGGTACGACCGGGCGCAGGCGGATCGACGGCGGGAAACCCCGGTCGTCCGCCGTCCCCTCGAGGTCGAACTGCAGGCCCAGCGGCGTGCCCGCCCGCTGCCCCGACGCAGCGGCGGGCTGCACCAGCTCGACGAGCGCCGTCTCCCAGTCCGGGACCCGTGCAGCTGCGGCCGGCGCGCGGGCCAGCCGGTCCCGGGCGGTCACCAGGACGGCGGCGACGTGCTTGCAGTCCACGCCGACCGGGCAGCTGCACTCCCCCCACCAGCGGGCGCTCCCGGCGTCGTAGGCGGCGACGGTCTGGTAGAGGCGTCCCCCGCTGCCGATCACCGTGGCCTCGAACTGGTCGAGCGTGCGCGAGCAGGCCATGTCCGAGACGCGCCCCTCGCTCGCGTAGGCCGCGCCGCGGCGGAACACCTCGTGGCCGACCGAGCGGCGGATGACGGAGTCGGTGAGCGCCGGCCGCGGCTCCTCGGGCACCACCCGAGGCTAACGGCGGCCAGGGACAACGGGGAGCCCGCCCACAGCCGTCCGGGCAGCGCTCGGGCCGGCGGGTCCGACCGCGTCGGAGGTTCGCAGCACCAGTCGCGACCAGCACGGTCGTCCGTGACGCCGACCCGCTGCCCGGCTGCGGCTCCTCCTGGCCACGGCCGGACGACGGGTCGACGTGAACGACACCTGGATGGCCCCGTCTGACCCCGCACGTGCGCACCTGCGGCACGCCGCGGGCCCGGACCGGATACGACGGTGCCCCGGCCTCCCCGTGGAGGCCGGGGCACCGTCAGTCCCGGGTGCGTGCTCAGACGCCGGCAGGCACGCGGTCGGTCGGACGGCGGCGGGCGCCGAGCACGGTGCGGGCCAGGCGCATCGGGCCGGTGTCCCAGGGCCGCAGCGTCTCTCCCGCGGACGGCGCCGGGGCCTCGGCCGCCGCCGCGGCCCGCTCGGCCGCGCGGACCGCGGCCGCCCGCTCGGCCGCGACGGCTGCCTCCGCGGCCTCGCGCCGGGCGATGATCGCCTGCTTCTGCCGGTCGATCCGCTCCTGCTCGGCCATCACGAGCATCTCCTCGCGGGCCGCGGCCACGGTCAGCCGCGACTCCTTCTGCAGCTCCTCGATCTCCACGTCGCCGGAGTCGCGCAGCGCGGCGAGCTTGTCGTAGGCCGACGGGGGGCCGAAGTTCAGCAGCAGCTTCATCAGCACCGGCAGGATCTCGATGCTCATGAACAGCAGCGACAGCATCATCTGCGCGGCGGCCAGGGTCGCGTTGCGGTCGCCCAGCCGGTCCAGCGCCTCCAGCCGCGCCAGGATCCCCGCCGACTCCTCGTTGGTCGCGTCGAACGCCGTCTGCAGCCGGGTCTGCTCCGCGGTCAGCCGGTCCAGCTCGGCCCGGTCGGACTCCAGCGACGCCGACGCCAGATCCGCGGCCCGCCCCTCCGCCGCCGAGGCGGCCGTGGTCGCCGCGTCCAGCGCCGACCGCGCCGACTCCACCACCGCGGCCTGAGCGTCCGCCGCCGCCCGCGCCTCGACGTACGCCTGACCGGTCCCGGCGTCCCCGGTGCCGCAGGTGCCGTCCAGCTCGCACTGCGCCTTGGCCTCGAGGTCCCGCTGGGTGGCCAGCGCCGCGTCGTAGGCCTGCTGGGCCGCCGTCGCGTCGCCGTGCACGACCGCCAGCTGCGGGTCCGCGACGCCACCGGAGGCCACGATCGACTCCTGCAGCGCCACCTGCTGCCGCAGCTCGTCGAGGCCGGCGAAGCGCGCGTCGGTCTCCAGCGACTCCCGGTAGGCGTCGGCCGCCTCGGCCTGCATCGCCTTGACCTCGGTGTCGATCTCCGAGGAGAACACCTGCAGCGTCAGCGGGGTCGCGATGACCGCGCCCAGGATCAGCGCCAGCCCCACCCGGGGGACGGCGAGCACCAGGTTGCGCTTCAGCGAGGCGTCGTGCGCCATCCCGACCAGCAGCATCCGGTCGAGGTTGACCACGACCGCGCCCCAGCCCAGGCCGACCAGCAGGGCCAGCGGCCACCACACGCCCAGTGCCATCGCCACGGCGAACGCCATGGAGACGACGGCCAGTCCACCGGTGCTCATCAGGACGCCGCCCAGCGCCACGAACCGCGGCCGCGCACCGGGCGCCGCCTCCAGCACGTCAGGGCGGGCGCCTCCGAGCACCGCCAGGCCATCACCGAGTCGTCGCTGCCATGCCGCCATACCGAGCCACTCCCGCGACGACGGGGGTAGAGATCAGTCCGTCGTCTCCCCCGGCTCATCGGCACCCGTCCAGTGCGCCCGGACCGGCCAGTCACACCCGCCCCAGCCGCGACAGGCTCCCCGCCCGAGTTGCCGCGGTGCCGACCTCGACGGAGGCTCGGCGTCTGCCGACCCCGGAGCCGTCATGCCCCGCGTCCGCCGCACCGTCGCGGTCCTCGCCGTCGTCCTGGCGGCCGCCGCCTGCACCGGCGACGGCGACGCGGACCCCGCCCGGCGCTCCGGATCCGACGGCGGCCCCGCCCTGCTTGGCACCGTCGACCTCGACGCGGCCGTCGGCGGCGACGCCCGGCTGCTCGACCTCGCTGCTCCCCCCGGCGGCGACCCGGTCGCCCTGCTGGGCGACGGCGGCACGCGCGGCTGGCTGGTGCGGGTCGGCTCGGGCGAGGACGGCCCTACGGCGACCACGCTGCTCGAGCTGCCCGCGGTCGGGGACGACGCCGAGCTCACCGTCCTGGCCGACGGCTCGTTCCTCGTCGCCAACACCAGCCCGACCACCGGGTACCAGCTGCTCACCGTCCGGCCCGACGGGCAGGCCACCGTCACCACCCTCGGCGTGCGCCCCGAGCGGGCGGCCACCGCCCTCTCCGCCGACGGCCGCACGCTCTACGCCGCGCTCACCCTGCCCGACGCCGGCCCCGCGCAACTGCTCGCCGTCGACCTCGCCGCAGGCGTCGTGTCCCGCACCGCGCCCGTCGTCCCCGGGGGCACGGTCACCGCACTCGCGACCCGCCCGGACGGCGGTCTGGCCGCCCTCGTCGACAGCGGGGGGCGCGCCCTGCTCACCACCTACGGCGCCGACCTGCGGCCGGTGGGCGAACCGGTCGACCTGGCGCCCGACGCCCCGGTCGGCGTCCCGGCCGACGTCGACGTGACCGCCGACGGCACCGTGGTCGCCACCCTCCACGCGAGCGACGGCCGCGAGCTCGGCCGGCTGGTCACCGTGGTGGACGGCGCGGTCGCGACCTCGGTGGAGCTGGACGGCGTGGGCGACTCCGCGCTCGCCGTCGCCGTCTCCCCCGACGGCGGCACGGCGTGGGTGCCGCAGGCCGACCTCTCCTTCCCCGCCCAGCTGGTCACCGTCGACCTGGCCACCGGGGAGCGGGTGTCGGCGGTGTCCCTGTGCGACGGCGCCGCCGTGCTGGGCGACGTCGCCCCGCTCGGTGCCGGGCTCGTGGCCACCGGCTCGTGCGTCGACGGGGACGGCCCGCAGGCCACGGCGTTCCTCGTCGGCTGAGGTGGCCGCGCGATCCCCCCGCGCGATGATCATGGGGTTCTTGCACGCGCGCCCGACGTGTCCGTGCGTGTCGGCGACGACAACCCCATGATCAACCGCGGGACCGCAGATCGTGGAGCCCCGCCGTCAGGGGACGGGTGCGCGTCCCGTGCGGCTCAGCCCTTCATCGAGCGGACGACGAGCGCGGCCGCGCCGTAGGCCAGCGAGCTGGCGACCGCCCGCAGCGTGGTCGCCCGTCCGGCCTGGGCAGCCGCCACGAGCGCGGTCAGCGCGTCGATCGCGTTCATGCCGGCCACCACGGCCAGCCCGCGGTCGACCTCCTCGTCGGTGCGCGCGGTCAGCGCCAGGACCGAGATCGCCAGCGCCCGGCTGCCGAACAGCCGCTGCAGCTGCAGGCCCGCCGGGGTGACCGGGACGCCGTAGGTCCCGGCGACCGCCCTCGGTGCGACGACGCTGACCAGCCCGAAGGCCGCTCCCGTGGCGCCCAGCACCCTCGCCAGCTGCTGCTTCGACATCCCCGCGACCGTCGTCGCCATGGCACACCCCTGTGGGTCGCCCCGGACGGCTCGGCTCACCGTCTGCGGGGAGTCAACCAGCAACGCCGTCCCCGCGCAGCCGACTCCGGTGGCTACCGTCGCGCCATGGCCGCCGACTCCGGGGAGGGCCCACAGCCGCCTCCCGACGTCGAGCTCGCCCACCGCCGCACCAGCTGGGGCGTGGTGCGCAGCCGCACGGTGGGCACGCCGCGCGCGGGCGTCCCCGAGGTGGTCGTCCTCCCCGGCCTGGCCGTGGCCGACTACCTCCAGCCGGCGCTCTGCGCGCTCGGCGCCTGGACCCGCGCCCACCTGGTGGAGCTGCCCGGCTTCTCCGGCAGCGGCGAGCCGCCGCACCCGCTGGACGTCGGCCAGTTCACCGACGCCGTGGTGCAGTGGCTCGACGCCGGCGGCCTCGGCGGCGTCGTGCTCGCCGGGCACTCCAGCGGTACGCAGGTGGCGGCGCGGGTCGCGGTCCGGCGTCCTCAGGAGGTGCGGGCACTGGTCCTGGCCAGCCCCACGATCGACCCGCGCTTCCGCAGCCTGCGCCGGGTGCTGCTGGCCTGGCGCCGCAACCACGCGCTGGAGCCGCCGAGCCTGGACGCGCAGCACACCGCGGAGCGGCAGCGTGCCGGGCTGCGCCGGGTCCGGCACGCCCTCTCGGCGCACCTCGCCGACGCCCTCGAGGACGTCGTCCCGCAGGTGCGGGCGCCGGTGCTCGTGCTGCGCGGGGACCAGGACCGGCTGTGCACGCAAGCGTGGGCACGCGAGCTCGCCACCCTGGCGCCGGACGGCCGGTTCTGCGCCGTGCCGGGCGCGCACAGCTTCGTGTGGACGGCGCCGGACGCCTGGTCCGCCCCGGTCGAGCGCCTGGCCCGCGAGCTGCCCTGACCGGGCACCCGCCCCGCCGCCGGGCGTTCCCGGCCCAGGGTCGTGCGCCTCTGGCCGCGCGGACGGCGTCGGGGACACGGTGGACCGCCGGGTACGAGGGCCGGGGAGGCGTGATGGCGATCGAGCTGGTGCCACTGTGCACGATGCGGGTGCAGCTGAAGCCACCGATCGAGGTCGGGACGGGGCCGGCGGGAACGCGGGTCATCGCCGAGACCGAGAGCGTGAAGTTCGACGGCGACCGCTTCAGCGGGGAGATGGTGGGGACCGCGTCCGGGGACTGGCTGGTCGTCGGCCCCGAGGGCACGGGGACGATCGACGTCCGGACGACGTTCCGCACCCACGACGGTGGGATCGTCTTCGTCCAGTACCACGGCAGACTGGACGCCAGGAACGGCCTGGAGCCCCCGGTGACGGTCTACGTCACCCCGCGCTTCGAGACCGGCGACGAGCGCTACGCGTGGCTCAACCGGGTCCAGGCGGTCGGCAAGGGCGTCGTCCACGAGGACCTCACCATCGACTACGAGTGGTACGAGCTCTGCTGACCGCCTGGAGCTGACGTCCGGGGCGGCCGCTGTCAGGACGTCGTCCCCGCCGGCGGGCGCCAGGCCGGGTTGCGGCCGGTGAGACCGAGCAGCCGGTCCAGCGGCGGGGCGTCGTCGGGCACCGGCACCGGCGGCCCGAACAGCCCGGGCGTGGGCCCCCGGGCGGCGGCCTGCACGGCGAATCCCGTGCACGCCGCCACGGACTCCGGGTCGGCCGTGTAGGGCTGCCCGGTGGCGACGGCGAGGTCCCAGCCGTGCACCAGCACCTCGTCGAGCGCCACGACCCCGGCGACCGGCGCGGGCAGCACCAGGCCGCCGGCCTCCGCGGTCCCCTCCCACGCCGACGGCTGCTGCCACGCCTCCACCAGCGCGTCGAGCTGGGCGGGGATCCGGGTGCGCCAGTCGGGCGGGAGGTCGTCCGGCGACGCCGACGGCCCACCGGACACCGGGGTCTTCTCCGCGGCCATGCGGAAGGCCGTGGTCAGGCCCACCACGTGCGCGAGCACCCCCGCCACCGGGGTGTCCGCGCACGGGGTCGGTTCGCCGAGCTGGTCGTCGCGGATGCCGGTCACCACCCGGGCCAGCTCGGCCGCCTGCGGGGCGAGGTCCAGCCGTGTCGTCTCCATGGGAGGACAGACTGCCCGCCGCCCCGGAAGTCACCGGCGGGTGCGGACGTCGTCGTCTTCGCGCACCTCACTGGCTGAGCTCCCCGGTCCTCACGCTCCGCCGCCGTACCATGACGGTTCGCTTCCACAAGGGAGACCACCGCCCCATGCCGTACGGCTCACCGGATCGCTGGCCCGCCGTCCACCGCCGCCGGACCCGTGGCACCACGACCGCCGACCGGCCCGTGGACGACTGGTCCGGGTACGACGACGACTCGGCCCCCGTGCCGCCGCGCTCGGCGTGGGACGACGTCGCCGACCGGTACGGGTACGACGGCCACGGTCCGGCGCCGGACGAGCAGCCCGGGCGCCGGCGGCGCCGCGGCCGGGAGGAGCCGCGCCCCGCCGGCGGACGACGGGTCCGCGACGAGCGGCCCGACCGGCCCCGCTCCCGCACCCGCCGGCTGCTCGCCCGGCGGGTCGCGAAGGTGCTCGCCGTCGGCTTCGTCGTCCAGGCGCTCGTGATGGTGTCGCTGCGCTGGGTC
>DASQXT010000169.1:0-5316 GCA_035639575.1 Geodermatophilus sp. | reverse complement strand
GCCCGCCGGCATCGGCGGACGGCGCGCGGCGCGTGCCGCCGCCCGCCGAGCACGCCCGTCGGGAGCCGCCACCGGTCCCCGGTCCGGGAACCCCGCCGGCCCGGCCGCTGCCCCCGCCGCCGTACCCGCAGGCCCCGGCCGGCGGACGGCCGCTGCCGCCGGTCCCGCCGCCGGCGCCGCGCGTCCGCGAGCTGCCGCCGGTACCGCCGCCGCGCCGCGCCTCCCGGTGGGTGCCCGGGCCCGACGACACCCAGCTCATCCCGGTGCTGCCCGCCGTGCCGCGCCGGGTCGACGAGACCGACGAGGAGGTCGAGGCCCGCGAGGGCCGGCCCGGTGCCAGCCGCGGCATCCTGCGCGCCGCCGGGACCATGGCGGTGGCCACGCTGGTCTCCCGCATCACCGGGCTGCTGCGCACGATGGTGCTCACCGCGGCACTGGGCGTCGGGCTGGTCGGCGACGCCTACAACACCTCCAACACGCTGCCCAACATCGTCTACGAGCTGCTGCTGGGCGGGGTGCTGACCTCGGTCGTCGTCCCACTGCTCGTGCGTGCCCAGGAACGCGACGACGACCGTGGCGCGGCCTACGCCCAGCGGCTGGTCACGGCCGCCACCGCCGGGCTGGTCGTGGTCACCGGGCTGGCGATCCTGGCCGCCCCCCTGCTGACCTCGCTGTACGGCCTGAGCGCGGACCCCGACCAGTACCGGCTGGCCACCTGGCTGGCCCGCATCCTGCTGGTCGAGATCGTCTTCTACGGTCTCGGCGCCTTCGCGCAGGCGATCCTCAACTCCCGCGGGGTGTTCGGCCCGCCGGCCTGGGCCCCGGTGCTCAACAACGTCGTCGTCATCGCCACCGGGCTGCTGTTCCTCGCCGCCACCGGCCCCGGGCAGCTCACGCCGGTGACCATCACCGACGGCCAGGTGTGGCTGCTGGGTGCGGGCACCACGCTGGGGATCGCCGTGCAGGCGCTGGTGCTGCTGCCGCTGCTGCGCCGGGCCGGCGTCCCGGTGCGCCCGCGCTGGGGGCTGCGTGGCACCGGCCTGGGCGAGGCGGGCACGCTCGCCCTCTGGGTGGTCGGCTACGTGGCGATCAGCCAGGTCGGCGTCGTCGTGGCCACCCGGATCGCCAACGCCGCCGGGCGCGCGGGCGGCCTGGGCTCGATCGGCTTCGCCAACGCCAGCCTGCTGTTCCAGATGCCCTACGGGATCATCGGCGTGGCGCTGCTGACCGCGCTGGTGCCGCGGATGAGCCGGGCCGCCGCGCGCTCCGACGTCCCCGGCGTGGTGCGCGACCTCTCCCTCGGCACCCGCCTGTCGGCCCTCGGCCTGCTGCCGGTCAGCGCCGCGCTGACCGTGCTCGGCCCGGACCTGGCCGTCGTCGTCTTCGCCCGCGGCAACACCGACGTCGAGGGGGCCCGGGCCATCGGTGTCGCGCTCGCCGTGGGCGCGTTCGGGCTGCTGCCCATGGCGGTCACCCTGCTGCAGCTGCGGGTCTTCTACGCCACGAAGGACTCGCGCACCCCGACGCTGATCCAGCTGGGGATGGTCGCCGTCCGGGTGCCGCTGCTGCTGCTCGTGCCGGTCGTCGTCCCCCCGGAGCGGGTGGTGGCCGGGCTGATGCTGGTCACCAGCCTCACGTACGTGGCCGGCTGGGTGATCGGGCACGTGGTGCTGCACCGGCGGCTCGGGGCGCTGGAGAACCGCGCCACGCTGGTCCCGGTGCTGCGCACCGCCGCGGTCGCGGTCGTCGCCGGCCTGCTGGGCTGGCTGGCGGTGTCGCTGGCCGACGGCGCCCTCGACCCGTCGGTGGCAGGCTCGCTCGCCACCGTGCTGCTGGGTACCGTGGTCATCGGCGTCGCGACCCTCGCAGGGCTCGTGCTCGCCCGCGTCCCCGAGATCCAGGAGCCCCTGGCGGCCGTCCGGGCCAAGCTGGGGCGCAGGTGAGCGGCGTGACGCCGCCGCCGGGGCAACCCAGCCGCCGGCACGGAGGGGACAGGGGGCCGGGCGCACCGATGACGTCCACGATCACCGGGCTCCCCGACCGCTACCGTCCGCTCGACGAGGTCGGCCCCACCGAGACCACCGCCACCGGCGTCATCCACTGCTGGCGGGCCAAGGACCGGATCCTCAACCGCGACGTCGCCATCCGGGTGCACACCCCCGGCGGGCCGGCCGCCCGCGAGTGGATCACCCGCGCGCTCACCGCCGGCGGGCTGGCCACGCCCGCGCTGGCCATGGTCTACGACGCCGCCGAGGGCAGCGGGGACGGCGCGACCTCCGGCGGCGCGGCCTACGTCGTCAACGAGTGGATCGAGGGCCGCACCCTCGCCGAGCGCCTGGCCGAGGGTCCGATGCCCGAGCGGGAGGCCCGCACCGTGCTGCGCCGGCTCGCCGAGGGCGTCGCGGCGGCGCACCGGGTGGGGCTGGCCGTCGGCGGGCTGACCCCGGAGACCGTCGTCCTGCGGCCCAACGGCCTGGTCGGCCTGCGTTCGGTGCCGGCCGCGAGCGGCACCGTCCAGGGGGACGTCGCCGCGCTCGGGGAGCTGCTCGAGTACTGCCTCACCGGTCGACGCCCGGGGACCGCAGCCGCCGGGCGCACGACGGGGATGCCCCCGGACCTCGCCGCCCTGGTGCGCCGCGCCCGCTCCACCGAGCCCGGCAGGGGCCTGTCCAGCGTCGCGGCCATGGCCGCTCTGCTGGCCGAGCGTCCCCGCACCGGGCACACCGCCGAGCCGCAGCGCGCCCCGGACGAGTCCGACAGCGGGTGGCTGCGCCGGCTGCGGGAGCGCCGCGAGGAGGAGCGCGCGGCCGAGGACGCCGAGCACGTCGCCGTCGACCCCGCGCCCACCCGCGACGCCTCCGGCGACGCGTACCCGCCGCTGGACTCCCGCGGCATGCCGCCCGTCCCCGGCCGCCGGGACGAGGACGAGGACGACCTGCTGCCACTGTCGGACGACGCCGACGACGACGGAACGCGCCCGCGGGACGACGGGGCCGGGGACGCGCGCCGGCGCCGCCTGCTCGTCGTCGGGCTGCCGGTGGCGGCCCTGGCCGTCGTCATCGCGCTGGCGGTCTGGTTCGGCAACGTGATCTCCCCCGACGGCCTCACCGACGACCAGGCGCCCGTCCCCAGCGCACCGGCCTCCAGCGCGCCGCCCGCGCAGGGGACGCCCGGGCCCAGTGACGGCCCCGCCCTCGCCATCACCGGCGCCAGCGTGTTCGACCCGCAGGGCGACGGGAACCCGGACCACCCCGACGAGGTGCCGCTGTCCTTCGACGGCAACCCGTCCACCGCCTGGTCGACGGTGACCTACCGGGGGTCCGCGGCGTTCGGCAACCTCAAGGACGGCATCGGCCTCCTCTACGACCTCGGCTCGGAGCAGACCCTGGCCGGCCTCCACGTCACCGGCACCGCCGGCGCCACCGCGGAGGTCCGGGTCGGCGACCGGCCCGACGGCGACCTCGACTCCTACCGGGTGGTCGCGAGGGGCGAGCTCGGTGACTCGGCCGACCTGTCCTTCGACGAGCCGGTGGCCACCCGCTACGTGCTGCTGTGGCTGACCGGACTGGCGCCGTCGGACGGCGGATTCTCCGCCGAGGTCGCCGAGGTCACCCCCACGCCGGCCGGCTGAGAGGGCCCCGTCCTCCTCACCGTGGAAGGACCCCGTCCTCCCCACCCTTCGCAAGCTCAGGGCGGTGCCCTGGACGGGGCCGCGGCGAGCCTCTGGACGGGGCCGGACGAGCCCGGGACCAGGGCCGCACCCTCCCGAGGGGCCTCCTGACCGGGAATGTGGCACCTACGAGCCTCGTTGTGCCGCGCGTGACGACAGACCACCCGACCCCCGGCCCCGCCGTGACAGCGGAGCACGCGGACCCCGCCATCCCGCCCGCCGAGCACGACGGCGTGCGCGACCTGATCATCATCGGGTCCGGCCCGGCCGGGTACACCGCCGCCATCTACGCCGCCCGCGCGAACCTGCACCCGCTGGTGTTCGAGGGCTCGCAGTTCGGCGGCGCGCTGATGACCACCACCGAGGTGGAGAACTTCCCCGGCTTCGCCGAGGGCGTCCAGGGCCCGCAGCTGATGGACGACATGCGCACGCAGGCCGAGCGGTTCGGCGCCGAGCTGGTCGCCCGCGACGTCACCGAGGTCGACCTCACCGCCGAGCCGAAGACCGTCAAGGTCGGCGACGAGGTGCACCGCGCACACGCGGTCATCGTCGCCACCGGCTCGAAGTACCGGTACCTCGGCCTGGACAACGAGCAGCGACTGCTCGGCCGCGGCGTCTCGGCCTGCGCCACCTGCGACGGCTTCTTCTTCCGCGACCAGGACATCATCGTGGTCGGCGGTGGCGACTCGGCGATGGAGGAGGCCACCTTCCTCACCCGGTTCGCCAAGACGGTGACCGTCGTCCACCGGCGGGAGGAGCTGCGCGCCTCGAAGATCATGCAGCAGCGCGCGCAGGACAACGAGAAGATCCGCTGGGCGCTGAACAAGCAGGTCATCGACGTGCTGGGCGACCAGACCGTCTCCGGCGTCCGGCTGACCGACGTCAGCACCGGCGCCACCGAGGAGCTGCCGGTCTCGGGCGTCTTCGTGGCGATCGGGCACGACCCGCGCAGTGAGCTCTTCGTCGGGCAGCTCAAGCTCGACGACGAGGGCTACATCCAGGTCGAGCACCCCACCACGCGCACCAACATCGAGGGCGTGTTCGCCTGCGGTGACGTGGTCGACCACATCTACCGCCAGGCCATCACCTCGGCGGGCACCGGCGCCGCCGCGGCGATCGACGCCGAGCGCTGGCTGGCCGCCACCTTCGGCGAGCGCTGACGAAGGACCCCGTCCTCCCCGCCCTCGGCACGCTCAGGGCGGTGCCCGGGACGGGGCCGCGGGGGGCCTCCCGCCGGGCATACATCCATCCGGTCGCCGGTTGACACCGGCGGCACTCGAGCCAGTCGAACCAAGGGAGAGACCATGGCAGGCAACACCGTGACGGTCACCGACGCCACCTTCGCCGACGACGTGCTGGGCAGCGACAAGCCCGTCCTCGTCGACTTCTGGGCCGAGTGGTGCGGGCCGTGCAAGATGGTCGCCCCCGTCCTCGAGGAGATCGCCTCCGAGCACGGCGACAAGCTGACGATCGCCAAGCTCAACATCGACGGGAACCCGCAGATCGCCCGCGACTACCAGGTCATGTCGATCCCGACCATGACGGTGTTCCAGGGCGGCAAGCCGGTGAAGAGCATCATCGGCGCCAAGCCGAAGGGCGCGATCCTCTCGGACCTCGCTGACTACCTGTGAGGACCCCTCCGTCCC
>DASQXT010000168.1:0-3793 GCA_035639575.1 Geodermatophilus sp. | reverse complement strand
CCGACGGCGACGTTGGTGACCCCCTCCCCGACCTGGTGCACCCACCCGGCGTTCTCGTGCCCGATCACGTAGGGCAGGTCCGGGTTCTGCAGCTCGGCCCACTGACCCTCGAGGATGTGCAGGTCGGTGCGGCAGACGCCGGCGCCGCCGACCTTGACGATGACGTCGAGCGGACCCTGGATCTGCGGTTCGGGGATGTCGTCGATCGACGGGTCGGCGTGGTACTCGTGCACGCGGACGGCCTTCACGGGTGGGTTCCCTTCGACACGGTGAGCGGGAGCAGGGGACGGTCCTCGGGGCGGGGGGTCTGGTCGGCCTCCGACCCCGGGTAGCGCGTGGTGAGCAGACCCCGGCAGAAGTGCGCGTTGCCGTCGACGGAGATGCGCACCGAGCGGGCCCGGCGCAGCACCATCTCCGCCTGCGCGGGGTCGGGGCGGGTGCCGTCGTCGTGCACGAGCACCGGCGCCGCGTCGTCCACGGGCAGGCCGAGGGTCGCCCGCCGGCGCAGCAGCGCGTCGGTGGTGTGCTCCCCCGCCGGCAGGTCGCCGAGGGTGAGCGCCGCGACGTCCACCGTCGGGTCGGTGCGGAGCAGCGCGGTGAGGGCCCGCTCCATCGCCGCGGTGTGCGCCTTGCGCTGGAAGGTCGCCCGCAGCTCGTCGAGCGACTCCTCCGCCTCGTGCCCGAAGGTGCCCCGGTAGCCCAGCCCGGCGGCCATCCCGCGGTTGATCAGGTCGGAGTCGTGGTGGTCGTCGAGCTCGACCACCACGGACTCCACCCCCGGGACGGCGGACACCGCGTCGTGGGCGTCGGAGACCATGAGCCAGGCGAAGTTGGGCGCGCAGAACGAGGTGGGCAGCCGCAGGTGCACCTCGACGGCGCGACCCTCGACCGACACCGACCGGACGAAGCCGACGTCGGTGATCGGCTCGTCCAGCTCGGGGTCCACGACGGTGCCCAGCGCGGCGCGCACCTCGGCCTCGGTTCCGGTCAGGCCGGGGAGGACGGCGGTCATCGGCGTCCTCCTCAGACGCCGGCGAGGTCGGCGGCGGCCGGCTCGCGCGGGCCGGTGGCCGTCTCGTCGGCGTCGGGCAGCTGCAGGTGGGCGGGCACCGGCAGGTCGTAGAGCTTGGCGGCGTTGAGGCCGAGCACCTTCTTCTTCAGCGCGGTGGTCAGCGGGGCGTACTCGGTCATGTCCTCGGGGATCTGGAAGTCCACGAAGCGCTCGACCAGCCACTTGGGCGTCCACAGCGCGTAGTCGCTGGAGAAGAGGATGCGGTCCTCGCCGAGCCAGTAGGTGAGCTCGCCCATGATCTGCGCGAAGTACCGCGGCCGGGTGTGGATGAACGGGATGGCGACCGCCAGGCCCGCGTACACGTTGGGCTCCTGGGTGGCGATCCAGCAGAAGTCCTCCAGCCGGGGCAGGCCGCAGTGCTCCACGACGAAGTTGAGGTCGGTGAAGTCCGTGGCCGCGTGGTCGACGTCGGCGACGTCGAAGGCGTCGCGGTCCAGCGGGCGGATCGTCGGGCCCTTGTGGATGTGGACGTTCGTGATGCCCAGTTCGCGGCAGAGCTCGAAGTAGCGGTAGGCCATCGGGTCGGTGAGCTTCCAGCCGCGCGACTCGCCGTGCCAGTCGGCGGTGTAGAGCTTCACGCCCTTGAGGTGCATGCGCTCGGCGTTGGCGCGGAGCGCGTCCAGGCCGTTCTCGCCGTCGCGCGGGTCCCAGTAGTGGTTGTAGGTGAGCTTGTCCGGGTGGGCCTGCGCGAGAGCGAACGCCTCCTCGGTCTGCCCGAAGCCCCGGTGGTAGAACTCGGCCAGCCGGGCCGGCTGGAAGATGGCGTGGTCGACGATCCCGTCGGCGAACACGTCGCGCATCAGCCGCTCGCCGCCCTGGTAGAGGTACTCCTCGTAGGACCACACCTCGGACTCCGGGCTGAGGTTGCGGTGGTAGTCGTAGAAGCAGTCGATGAACTGCTTGCCGTGGATGTTGCGCTGGTTCTCCGGCCGCGCGTCCCACAGGGCGATGTGGGAGTCCACGACGTAGTACTGCTCGCCGTCCTTGCTGTACATCTCCGGCCTCCGTCGGCTCGCTGTGAGAGCGGTCACGCTCCCTGGCCGACGACGCTAGGCACCCGCCCACCTGCGGTGGAACCGGTTGCTGTCTCACTTTGGGACGCCGCCCCGGCGGAACCGGCGCGTACAGTCCGGTGACACACGACACAGCGGGTGAGCCGTCGCCCGCGGCCGGCGGAGGTGCTCGTGGACGTGCCCCGGGACGAGGTGGCGACCGGAGCCGGTCCCGAGCCGGCCCTCGAGCCGGTCGGGCGGACGGCGGCGCCGCGGGTGCGCGCGTCGTGGCGGCGCAGCCAGGGCTACGGCGTCCCCCCGGACGAGGTCGTCCCGGTGTTCAGCGGCTCGCCGGACACCGGGTCGCTGCTCTACGAGTGCGCGCACCGGGTGCTCACCGACCTGCAGGCGACGATCCCGAACGAGCCGGTCAGCCTCATGGTGGCCGACTCCGAGGGGCTGGTCCTGGCCCGGATCGGCGACGACCGCGACATCCAGCGGTCGCTGGACCGGGTGCACCTGGCACCGGGCTTCTCCTACAGCGAGCGCAACGCCGGCACCAACGGCCTGGGCCTCTCCCTCGCCGACCGGGCGCCCTCGCTGGTGCGCGCCGAGGACCACTACTGCACCGACCTGCGGGGCTACACCTGCGCGGCGGCACCGGTGATCGAGCCGGTGACCGGCGAGCTGGCCGGCAGCATCAACCTCACGACCTGGTCGAGCCGCTCCTCCGGGCTGCTCCTGGGCCTGGCGCAGACGGCGGCCAACGCCACCAGCGCGCTCATGCTCGTGCGCGCCGGTGGCCGCACGGTGCGGCCGGCGCCCCGCGGCGAGGTCTTCCACGTCATCGGCAGCCACCTCGCGCCCGACGCCGGCGACCCGTGCGTGTCGGCGAGCTGGCGGGCCGCGACGCAGGAGGCAGCGGCCGCGGTCGCCGCCGGCCGGGGAACCGCAGTCGTGGGCGAGCCGGGCGCGGGCAAGGCCACGCTGGCCGCGCTCGCCCGCCGGAGGCTCGCCCCGCGACAGCGGCTGCTGCACGCGCGCGCCCCGGAGACCGGCGACGTCGCGGCCTGGCTGGAGCTGTGGACGCCGGAGCTGGGCGACGCGGACACCTGCGTGATCGTCTCCGGGCTGCAGCACCTGCCGGCGTGGGCGGCGGGCGAGCTGGCGCAGACCCTGACCGCGGTCCGCCGGGCCGGATCGCCCCAGCCGTTCGTGCTGGCCGCGCCCGAGTTCGCCGCGATCCCCGGGCAGCTCGCGCAGCTGGCCGACGCCGTCGTCGAGGCCCCGCCGCTGCGGCTGCGGGCGGACGACGTGCTGCCGCTCGCGCACTGGTCGGCCCGCCAGGAGCGGCACCGCGCGGTCGACTTCACCCCGCGGGCGGCCCGCGCGCTGACCGGCTACGCGTGGCCGGGCAACGTCCGGCAGCTGCGCCGCGTCGTCCGCGACGCCGTGACCCGCGCCGACGTCGTCGACGTCCACCACCTGGCGCCGGAGGTGCTCGACGGCGGCAGCCGCCCGCTCAGCCGGCTGGAGCGGCTCGAGCGCGACGAGATCGTCCGCTGCCTCACCCGCCCGGACACCACGGTGACCCGCGCTGCCGAGGAGCTCGGCATCGGCCGCGCCACGCTCTACCGGAAGATCGCCCAGTACAAGATCACGGTGCCGCGGGCGGACTGAAGAAGGACCCCCTGCCCCCACCGCCCGCAGGCTCGCAGCGGCGGCCCCC
>DASQXT010000167.1:0-2953 GCA_035639575.1 Geodermatophilus sp. | reverse complement strand
GGTGGTGCACCGCGGCGTGCCCACCACGGCGCTGCTCTACGACCGGCTGCCGGTCGTCGACGTCTTCCGCCGGGTGAGCCCGGACCTGCTGCTCGGGCTCATGGACATGCGTGGCCTGCCCGACCCGTTCGCCTTCCTGCTCGAGCGGGCCCGCGGGGCCGCTTAGAGGTCGTCCTCGGGGCGGCCCCTGGTCCCGGGGCCGTGCCGGCGCAGGAAGCCGGTGACCGTGCCGACCCGGTCGGTGGCCTGCCGCAGCCCGTGCACCAGCGGCAGCAGGTCGTCGGCGACGGTGCGCAGCGTGTCGGGCACGGTCTCGATGGCCGGGTCGTCGAGCACCCGGCCGACGCGCTCGAGCCCGGGGCGCAGCGCCCGCACCGGCTCCTCGAGCTCCTCGACCAGGCCCTCGAGCCGCTCGGCGGTCCGCTGGGCCGAGGCGATGGTGTCGGTGGCCACGCGGGTGGCCGTGATCAGCTCACGGACGGCGGTGTTGAGGTCGGCGATCGTCCGCGGCAGCTGCGCGAGCGCCTCGGTCTGCTTCTGCAGGACGTCGACCAGCTCGGACAGTCCTGGGATGCGCGGGAGGCCGAGGCCGCGGAATGGGTCCACGTGCCCACCGTCGCCGGACCCGGCCCCGCCCGCAACCGCCGGTCCGCCGGAAGGGTCAGAGCGCCTTGAGGATGTCCTCCACCCGCTCGCGGGCGTCGCCGAAGAGCATCCGGGTGTTCTCCCGGAAGAACAGCGGGTTCTGCACGCCGGCGTACCCGGTGCTCATCGACCGCTTGAAGACGACGACGTGCTCGGCCTCCCACACCTGCAGCACCGGCATGCCGGCGATCGGGCTGCCCGGGTCCTCCAGGGCCGCCGGGTTGACGGTGTCGTTGGCGCCGATGACCAGCACCACGTCGGTCTTGGCGAGGTCGTCGTTGATCTCGTCCATCTCCAGGACGATGTCGTAGGGCACCTTCGCCTCGGCCAGCAGCACGTTCATGTGGCCGGGCAGCCGGCCGGCGACCGGGTGGATGCCGAAGCGCACCTGCACGCCCTTCTCGCTCAGCTGGCGGGTCAGCTCCGCCACCGGGTACTGGGCGTGGGCCACCGCCATGCCGTAGCCGGGCGTGATCACCACCGACTCGGCGTCGCGCAGCAGCTCGGCGACCTCCTCGGCGGTGATCTCCGTGTGCTCGCCGTCCTCGGTGCCGGAGGCGGTGCTGCCCTCGTTGCCGAAGCCGCCGGCGATCACCGACAGGAAGGAGCGGTTCATCGCCCGGCACATGATGTAGCTGAGGTAGGCACCCGAGGAGCCGACCAGCGCGCCGGTGATGATCAGCAGGTCGTTGTCGAGCAGGAAGCCCGAGGCGGCGGCCGCCCAGCCCGAGTAGCTGTTCAGCATCGAGACGACGACCGGCATGTCGCCGCCGCCGATCGAGGCGACCAGGTGCCAGCCCAGCGCCAGCGCCAGCACGGTGACCGCGGCCAGCACCCCGAGCGACGGCGAGACGACGAAGGCGACCGTCAGCGCGGCGAAGGCGACCAGCGCGCCGAGGTTCAGCCAGTTGCGGCCCGGCAGCATGAGCGGGTTGCTCTTGATCCGCGCCGAGAGCTTGAGGAAGGCGACGATCGAGCCCGTGAGGGTGACCGCGCCGATGAAGACGCCGATCACCACCTCGGCGGAGTGGATCCCCAGTAGATCGGCCGGCACCTCGGTCTGTTGCCCGGCGTCCGCCTCGACCGACAGGTAGCCGTTCCAGCCGACCAGGACGGCGGCCAGGCCGACGAAGCTGTGCAGCAGCGCGATCAGCTCGGGCATGCCGGTCATCTCGACCCGGCGGGCCCGCCACAGGCCGATCGCGGCGCCGCCGGCCATGGCGACGACGATCAGCCCGACGGCGGCGGCCTCGAGGCTGCGGGCGGCCAGCCCGACGGTCGCGGCCAGGGCGATCACCATGCCGCCGATGCCGAAGGCGTTGCCCGACTTGGCGGTCTCGTGCCGGGACAGCCCGGCGAGGCTGAGCACGAACAGCAGCGCGGCGACGATGTAGGCCGCGGCAGCAGCAGAGGTGGCGGTCATGGTCGTCAGCTCCTCGTGAACATGCCGAGCATGCGGCGGGTCACGGCGAAGCCGCCGAAGACGTTGATGCTGGCCACCAGCACGGCGACCGCGGCCAGCACGGTGACCACCGCACTGGTGTGGCCGATCTGCACCAGGGCGCCGACCACGATGATCCCGGAGATGGCGTTGGTGACGCTCATCAGCGGCGTGTGCAGCGCGTGGTGCACGTTGCCGATCACGTAGAAGCCCACGACGACCGCCAGCGCGAACACCGTCAGGTTGCCGATCAGCTGGTTCGGCGAGAACGCGGCGGCCAGGAACAGCAGCAGCGCCGCGACGCCGACGACGGCCGCGGTCCGGGCGGGCGAGCGCGGCGCCCGCGGGGCGGGAGCGGGCGGGGCCGGGCGCGGCGCCGGTGCGGCGGCCGGCGCCGCCGAGACCTGCACCGGCGGTGGGGGCCAGAGCAGTTCGCCGTCCCGCACCACGGTCATCGAGCGCTGGACGACGTCGTCGAGGTCGAGCACCAGCCGCCCGTCCTTGCCCGGGGTGAGCAGCTTGACCAGGTTGACCAGGTTCGTGCCGAACAGCTGCGAGGCCTGGCCGGGCAGCCGGCCGGGCAGATCGGTGTAGCCGATGATCGTGACCCCGTTGCCGGTGACGACGACCTCGTCGGGCACCGAGCCGGCCACGTTGCCGCCCTGGGCGGCGGCCATGTCGACGATCACGCTGCCCGACCGCATGCTCGCCACCATGTCCTCGGTGATCAGCCGCGGGGCGGGCCGGCCGGGGATGAGCGCGGTGGTGATCACGACGTCGCACTCGGAGACGTGGCGCTCGATCAGCGCCTGCTCCTGCGCGTGCTGGGACTCGGACAGCTCCGTCGCGTAGCCGCGGGCGTCCTCG
>DASQXT010000166.1:0-5386 GCA_035639575.1 Geodermatophilus sp. | reverse complement strand
GCGGTCATCGGAGATCCGGCAGTAGACGGCGGCCCGGACCGTGTCGACGCCGGCGGCGGAGCCGGCCCGCGCACCACCGTTCGAGACGGCTCGGGTGGCGGCTGCAGTCACGCCAGCGAGTATGCCACAGCGTACAGGTGTCGAGCGTGGTCTTCCTGGCCTGGGTGCCGCCCGCGACGAGCACGTTGAGCCCGGAGACCACCGCCGCCTCCAGGAACCGCGCCGCCTGCGGGGTCAGCGTGCCCAGCCCGACCAGCTCGTCGAGCGAGTGCGCCTGCAGCACGAACTTGCGGATGTTGACCGCCATGTGCCGGCGGGTGATGTCCGGGATGACCACGTGCAACCGCGACCCGTCGGGCATCATCGCGTCGACGAACGGCGTCGACATGTCGATCCGCCGGCCCGAGGTGCGCAGCATCCGCTCCACCAGGTCGGCCAGCTCACCGGGCGCCAGGATCGTCGTCGTCAGCTCCGACCGGCCGCGGCGGGCGACGAACACCCGGCCCGGCTCGTTGACCCAGACCTCCTCCACCTCCGGGTCGTCCAGCCAGCGCTGCAGCGGCCCGAACCCGGCCACCCGGTCCAGCACGTCGCGCACCACCGCGTCGGCATCCCCGATCGGCGGCAGCGCCGAGGTCAGCGATCGCTCGGAGTAGTCGGCCACCACGTCGCGCACCAGCAGCCGGACCGGCCCGGGGTCGGTGAACGGGTCCAGCCCACGGCGGCGGATCAGCTCGCGCACCTCGCCGTCGACGACCTCCAGTGCACTGGTCGGCACGGCACTCCCGTCGTTCCACCTGGTCAGGACGACGACGGACAGTAGGCGGAGCAGGCGACCCACGGGCCGGCGTCGCCACGATCTGTGGACGACCGACGCACCGGCCCCACCCGGTCGGGTGTCACCCGGGACCGGGTGGGGCCGGTGCGTCGATCAGCGCACGGTCACCGCAGGGCCAGGTCCTGGAGCCCGGCCGTGGCCAGCGCCTCCCGCATGCGGGCGAGGATCCGGGCACGCGTCGGGCCGATGCTGCCGACCGGCATGCCCAGGCGGGCGCCGATCTCCTGGTAGCTGATCGCAGGGGACGCGAGCAGCAGCTCCATCAGCTGCCGGTGCCGGTCGGGGAGCTCGGCCAGCACGCGGCGGACGAGCACCTGCTGCTCCTGCCGCAGCGCGGCCGTCTCGGGACCGTCCTCGTCGGGGCCGTCGTACCGGATGCCACTCCCGGAGCCTCGGTCCTCGTCCCAGTCGGTGAGCTGCTCACGACCCCCCTGGCGGATCACCTGCAGGCACACCCGCTGGGCGGTCGTCTTCAGCCAGCCCGCCACGTGCCCGGGCTCCCTGAGGTCGGCGATGTGCTCGACCAGCCGCAGCCACGTCGTCTGCACCGCGTCCGCGGCCTGCGCCTCGTTGAGCCGGAACCCGCGGACGACCGACCACAGCAGGCCGGCGTACTCGTCGACGATCGCGTTCCAGGCCGCCGGGTCGCCCTCGGCAGCGCGGTGGACCAGCACGGTGACCTCGGCAGGCTCCATGTCCCTGTTCCTCTCGTCCGCCCGGCGCATCGCGCCGACACGGGAGAGGTTCGGGAGGCCGCGCTAGCGGAGCGCCAGCCGGACGAAGCCGCTGCTCAGAGCAGGGAGGGACGGGCCTCAGCCGCGGGGGGTCAGCCGCTGCGCGAGCGCGCGGGTGCGCGGCTGGGGTGGCACCCCCAGCTCGCGGAGCATCTGCTGGCAGCGCCGCAGGGCTCGGTGCGCGTCGACGAGGTCGCCGTCCGCGAGGTGGACGGCGATGAGCAGCTGGTGGGCGTCCTCCGAGCAGTCGTCGGCCCGCAGGGCCCGCTCGGCGAGGGTCCGGGCCGTCGGGGTGTCCCCCCGCGCCAGCAGCAGGTTGCCGGCCCGGACGGCGCTGGAGACGAACCTGCCGCGCAGGCGGTCGCGCTCCCACTCCAGCCAGGTCCCGCCGGCCACGTCGGCGAGGAGGTCCCCGCCCCACAGCTGCGCCGCCTCCAGGTACGCCGACAGCGCTGCCGAGGGTGCGCCCTGGCGCTCCAGCCGGGCGGCCTCGTCCAGGGCCCGCTCGAACTGCAGCACGTCGATCTCCAGCGCGCCGTCGGTCACCAGGTGCAGCACCGGACCGGCGCTCCGGAGGAAGTAGGGCGGGTCGAGCTCACCGCGGTCGGGTTCCAGGACGTTCTGCAGGTAGGCGAGGGTGACGCGCAGGTTCCGGCCGGCCGCGGCGTCGTCGAGGTCGGGCCACAGCTCCGAGGTGATGGCGGTGCGGGTGGGCCGGTCGTGGGTGAGCAGGTAGCCGAGGAGCTGGCGCACCCGCTCCCGGCGCAGCTCCGGCGCGGTGACGACCACGCCGTCGCGGCGGAGCTCGAGCGGCCCGAGGACGCGCAGGTGCAACCGCGAGGTCGGCACCGCCGGGATCGCGCGCAGCAGCGAGCGGGCGGTGGCCGCGAGGGTGGGCGGTGCGGTCGCCGCCTGGGCCCGCAGGGTCGCCCGGGCGGCGGGGCCGAGGTCCTCGACGAGCGCCCGTGCGCCGTCCTGACCGGCGGCGACCAGTCCCAGGGCCAGCTGCGCCGTCCAGGGCACCGGGAGGAGGGCGCGCAGGACCGGCCAGGCGCTGGGCGGGACGGCGCCGGCCGCGGCCGTCGACCCGCGCTCGCGCAGCTCGACGAGCGCCCGGGCCCCGGCGTGCAGGTCGGCGAGGGAGCCGGGTGGCGGGTCGGCGTCCCAGCGTCCCCGGACCTCGGGCACCAGCACGTAGAGCAGCGGCAGCGCGACCGGGGAGGTCCGCAGCGCACCGGAGAGGCGCCCACCGTTCGACGGGACGAGCGACCGCAGGGTGACCGCGGCCTGCTGCTCGTCCCCCGCCGACAGGGCGTGGAAGGCCTCGGCCAGCGTCCGGGCGAGGGGGGCCCAGGCGACCAGGGAGGCGCCGAGGACCGGCCGGTACCTGCCGAGGAGCTCCGCCGCCTCCCCGTGCCGCCCCAGGACGTCGAGCACGGAGACCGCACAGGGCACCAGCTCCGGAGAGGTCAGCACCTTGGCCGGCTGCATGTCGGCCAGCAGGTACGGCAGCAGCCGCTCGGCCTCCTCCAGGCGCCCCCGCAGGCGGAAGGACTCGAGCAGGAGGCCCCGGGAGATGCCGTGCACCGGGGTCGCGGGGTGGGACAGCGACCGGCGGGCCAGCACCTCGCCGGCCGCGGCGTCGCCCAGCCGCAGCAGGACGAGGTGGGCGTGCAGCCAGTCCTGCACCGGGTTCGGCGGTGGCCGGGACGACAGCCCGGGGGCCGCCAGTGCCGAGCGGACCTCGTCGACCGTGTGCGCCAGCACGCCCTGGAGCAGCGCGATGAAGGCCGGGGCCCCGGGGTGCCCGTCCCGTGCCAGCTCCTCCAGCTCCTCCAGCAGGAACTCCATCCGCCGCCGGTCGTTGCCCCAGAACGCCAGGTGCACCAGGGCGTTCAGGCACGCGTAGCGCACACCGGGGTCCTCGGGCGCACTCTCGAGCGCCTGCACCAGGAACTCCTCGGCCGCGCCCGGGCTGGCCGGCTCCGCCGCCATGGCGGCCAGCAGCAGGCCCTCGGGGCTCCGCTGCACCTCGGGCGGCAGCCGGTGCAGCCACCCCTCGAGGACGTCGGTCGGCACCAGTGCGGTGCAGCACTCGCAGACCTCGACGACGAGCCGGCGGACGTCGTCCCACGCCCGGGCGTCGAGCAGCAGGCCCATCGCCTCCTGGTACTGCCCGCGGCCGCTCAGGACGGCCGCCGCGGTCCGCCGCGCCTCCGCCACCTGCGCGGAGTCGAGGTGGTGCTGCAGGGCCGCGGCCCACAGCCCGTGCAGTGACCACCACCCCGAGGGCGAGCGCACCACCAGGGGCAGCCCCTCGAGCAGGGACCGCAGGTCCACGTCCTCGCCCAGCAGCGCGGCGGCGATCTCCTCGTCCGCGCCGCCCACGGCGACCAGCAGGGCGAGCGCGTGGCGGCGCTCCGGTGACAGCTGGGCGAGCAGCTCCTCCCACACGTACCCGCTGACGGCGAAGGGGCCCGCCGTGGCCGTCAGCTCGGCGAGGGCCGGCCAGCCACCGACCTCGTCGAGCAGCTCCGGCGGCACGCCGCGGGACTCGGCGAACGCGGCCACCTCGTCCTCGCGGAACTGCAGGTCGTGCTCGCCGAGGACCACCGCGTCGCCGCTGGCCACCAGCCGGGTGACCGACAGCGGCAGCGGCGGGCGGGAGGCGAGGACCAGGTGCCCGTTCCTCGGCAGCTCCCCGACCAGGTGGCGGAGGAAGTCCGCAGCCGGCGACCCCGGCAGCACCAGGTGCACGTCGTCGAGGACCAGGGCCACGTGGCGCGGGGCCGCGCTCCACAGCGCCTCGGCCACCGCGACCGCGGCCTGCCGCGGGTCCTCCGGCACCGGGGCGGAGAGCCCGACGGCGGCGAAGGCGCCGGAGGCCAGGACCGACAGCGTGGTGTCGTCCAGCTGACAGGTCAGCCAGCGGTCCTCCCCCGCGGGCGAGAGGGCGTTCTCGCTGACGGCCTGCCCCAACAGCGAGGTCTTGCCGAAGCCGGCCGGTGCGACGACCGCGGTGAGGGGGCGCTCGAAGCGGCTCCGCAGGACGTCCAGCAGCCGGGGACGCACGATCAGGTCCCTGTTCGCTAGGGGCGGTGCGTACCGGAGCGCCCGGCTCATGGGCCGACTGTAGGGACCCTGTGACCGCCGGCACACCCGCATTCGTTCCGGCTGATGCGCCGCTAGCGATGTGCCGGCCGGGCGGTGTATCAGCGCGGGGAGCTCGCGCCTCTGTGGGGTACGGACCTCGTCGGGACCCTGGCCTGGCGTTCTGCGGTCTGCGGGGTGTGCGGCCGGGTGCCGGAGGGAGGCGGTCGTGGACGAGAGCGACGGGTACCGGTGGGACGACGACCAGCTGATGACGCTCCTGACCGAGGTACTGGATCCGGAGGCCGACTGTCCGGGGGCACCGGCGTCCGCTGTGCGGGAGGACCGGCCCGCCGAGCTGTCCCTGGAGGACGTCGTAGCCGCGGGGCGGGCCGCGTTCTGCTGGCTCGACGCGGTGGTCACGGTGCGGGAGCTCGCCCGGCACCTCGGGCCGGCCGCCGAGACCTCGACCGTCTGCGAGCCCGGCTCCCCGCTCGGTCGCTCCCCCACGCGGTCGACGACGACCTGAGGGCGCGGGAGCAGACCCGCCCCGGCGTGCGGCGCACCACGCGCAGTGGGCCGATCGGTGTCAGGCCGGGAGCTCCCCGATGCTCGACGGCTCCCGCCCCCGGACCCCGTTCGCCGTGTGCCGCGCGTCGCTGGACCGCGCGTACGCCACGCGGCGGGAGCGCATGATCGAGCCCAGGGGCCGGTGGGCCTCCAG
>DASQXT010000165.1:0-2637 GCA_035639575.1 Geodermatophilus sp. | reverse complement strand
GGTCGGGCTGCTGGCCGCCGTCGCCGGGGGAGTACTCGGCTGGTCGGGCCTGCGGGCCCTGGCCACCGGCGCGGGCGCCGCGGCAGGTGTGCTCGGCGGCGGGACGCCGGGCAGCACCGTCACGACCGCGGTGTCCGCCGCCTGGCCGGTGCTCGCCCTCGTCGCGGGGCTGCTCGCCGTGGCGGCGGGCCTGCTCACCGTGCTGCGCGGCCGCACCTGGCCGGGCATGGGACGCCGGTACGAGCGGGCGGCCACCGCGGCCCCAGCCCGCCCCCGCCGGCAGACCGACGAGGACCGCGCGCTCGACGCCTGGCGGGCACTCGACCGCGGCGAGGACCCCACCGAGGGGACGGCGGAACACCGCTGAGTACCCGGGCCCACCTGGTCCACACCCCGTCCGAGGAGGACGTGCGCCCCCGCGGGCGGCCCGGCGATCCGCCGCCTCTAGAGTGGGTCCACGGATCGAGGCCCGGCCCGGGCCACGCCCGGTGGGTGGTTCTCCTGGCCCGGTGGGTGGTTGACGAGCAGCAGCGGGGAGGACTCGTGTCCGTGCTCGACGAGATCGTCGCCGGCGTCCGTGAGGACCTGGCGGCACGTGAGGCGACGACCTCCCTGGCGGAGGTCAAGGCCGCCGCGCGGGACGCCCGCCCGCCCGTCGACGCCCTCGCGGCGCTGCGCGCGCCCGGTGTCGGCGTCATCGCCGAGGTGAAGCGGCAGAGCCCCTCCAAGGGTGCGCTCGCCGACATCCCCGACCCCGCGGTGCTGGCCCGGCAGTACGCCGACGGCGGCGCCCGGGTGATCAGCGTGCTCACCGAGCGGCGCCGCTTCGGGGGCGGCCAGGCCGACCTCGCCGCCGTCCGCGCGGCCGTCGACGTCCCGGTGCTGTGCAAGGACTTCATCGTCACCAGCTACCAGGTGCACGAGGCACGCGCCCACGGCGCCGACGTCGTCCTGCTGATCGTCGCCGCGCTGGAGCAGAACGCGCTGGTCGGCCTGCTGGAGCGGGTGGAGTCGCTCGGCATGACCGCGCTGGTCGAGGTGCACACCGAGGCCGAGGCCGACCGCGCGATGTCGGCCGGTGCCGCGGTGATCGGCGTCAACGCCCGCGACCTGACCACCCTGCAGGTCGACCGCTCCACCTTCGAGCGGATCGCGCCGGGGCTGCCGTCGGAGGTCGTGAAGGTCGCCGAGTCCGGCGTCCGCGGGCCGCACGACCTCATCTCCTATGCGGCGGCCGGTGCCGACGCCGTCCTCGTGGGCGAGGGCCTGGTCACCGCCGGCGACGCCCGCCAGGCGGTCGCCGACCTGGTCACGGCCGGCGCGCACCCCGCCACCCCGCACACCCCCCGCTGAAGAAGGCCCCGTCCCGAGGCTCGCCCCGAGCTCGCGAGGGGTGAGGAGGACGGGGTCCTTCTCCTACAGGGGCGACTCCCGCGCGGTCGCCCCCGCGCCGGCGCCGCTGCAGCGCGGGAGCGCAGGCAACGGCGCGACAGTGGCCGGAGCCGAGCCTGCCCGGCGGGCTGGCCCCTCCACCAGCGTGTTGCCGACCCACCCCGCCACCCCGGCGCCCGGACGCGGGACACTGGGGGCATGACCACGAGCGCCGTCTCCCCGCCGGAAGCGCGACGCGAGCCGGCGCACCCCAGCTGGCCCGACGCCACCGGCCACTTCGGGGTCTTCGGTGGCCGGTTCGTGCCGGAGGCGCTGATCGCCGCGCTCGACGAGCTGACCGAGGCCTACCGCGCGATGCGCATCGACCCGGCCTTCATCGAGGAGTTCGCCGCGCTGCAGCGTGACTACACCGGCCGGCCGAGCCCGATCACCGAGGTGCCCCGGTTCGCCGAGCACGCCGGCGGGGCGCGCATCTGGCTCAAGCGCGAGGACCTCAACCACACCGGCTCGCACAAGATCAACAACGTGCTGGGCCAGGCGCTGCTGACCAGGCGGATCGGCAAGCAGCGGGTCATCGCCGAGACCGGGGCGGGGCAGCACGGCGTCGCGACCGCCACCGCCGCGGCGCTCATGGGGCTGTCCTGCACGATCTACATGGGCGAGGAGGACACCCGCCGCCAGGCGCTGAACGTCGCCCGGATGCGGCTGCTCGGCGCCGAGGTCGTGCCGGTGACCACCGGCTCGCGCACCCTCAAGGACGCCATCAACGAGGCGTTCCGCGACTGGGTCACCAACGTCGAGACGACGAACTACGTGTTCGGCACCGTCGCCGGCCCGCACCCGTTCCCCGAGATGGTCCGTGACTTCCAGCGGGTCATCGGCGACGAGGCGCGAGCCCAGGTGCTCGAGCGGCTCGGCCGGCTGCCCGACGCCGTCCTGGCCTGCGTGGGCGGCGGCTCCAACGCCATCGGGATCTTCACCGCCTTCGTCCCGGACGAGGGCGTCCGGCTGGTGGGCCTGGAGGCCGGCGGCGACGGCGTGGACACCGGCCGGCACGCGGCCACCATCACCGGCGGGACGCCGGGGGTGCTGCACGGCGCCCGTTCCTACCTGCTGCAGGACGAGAACGGCCAGACCGTCGAGTCGCACTCGATCAGCGCCGGCCTGGACTACCCGGGCGTGGGCCCGGAGCACTCCCACCTGCACGACATCGGCCGGGCGGAGTACCGGGCGGTCACCGACGCG
>DASQXT010000164.1:0-5879 GCA_035639575.1 Geodermatophilus sp. | reverse complement strand
CCGGCGCCCGACGGTCCCGGGTGGATCCCCACCATGTGCCCTCCTCCGCGGATTGCCGCGCCGCCCGGGCCGTCACCCTGGCACGCGCGGCCGCCCGGCTCAGGGACGCGCACCGTCGAGCAGCGCGGTCATCGCCGGCAGGTCGAAGAACGCCGCCGTCTCCCGGGCCGTCGGGCCGCCGGCGTCCGGGTCGGCACCGGCCGCGAGCAGGGTGCGCACGGTCTCCTCGGACTGCTTGAAGACCGCCGCGGCCAGCGCCGTCTGGCCCCGGTCGTTCGCCCGGCCGGCGTCGGCGCCGCGCTCGAGCAGCGCGGCGACCGTGTCCGGGTGGCCGTGGTAGGCGGCCAGGATCAGCAACGTGTCGCCCTTGTCGTTGGTCAGGTTCGCCGGCACCCCGGCATCGACGTAGGCGGCCAGCTCCTCGGTGGCCCCGCCGCGCGCGAGACCGAAGACCCGCGCAGCCAGCTCGATGACCCCGGGGTCGATCCCGCCGTGCTGCTCACCCATCGGTCCTCCTCGCCGGCGACCCGTCCGCCCGGTGCGTGACACCGCTGGACCGTGGCACCGCTGGACTGTGGCACTGCTGGACTCTGCCCGACCCCGCACCCGCGGTCGCGGTGTCGAGGGTAGGAGGTCGGCCCGTCGTCGGAGACGCCGCGGTGTCCACCTCCCGCCGGCACCGGCCGGCTCCCTCACCCCGGTCCGCTGCTCAGCCGGCGGCCACCTGGTCGGTGAGCGCCAGCACGCGGCGCCAGACGTCGGCACAGGCCTCGGCCCAGTCGCCGTAGGCGCGGTCGAAGAAGGAGTGCGGCGCCCCGTCGTAGACGGCGGTCTCCACCTCCGCGCCACCGGCCCGCAGCCGCTCGGCCAGGGCCAGTTGGTCCTCGACCGGGGTGGCGGCGTCGGCGCCGGCGATGACCATCAGCGTCGGGCGGAGGGCGGCCGCGTCGCCGGTCAGCTCCGGCCTGCCGTAGAAGCCGACGCTGGCGGCCAGGTCCACGGCGGCGTTCCCGGCCAGCCGCCAGGAGTGGCTGCCGCCGAAGCAGAAGCCGACGGTGACGACCGGGAGGTCCGGGCGGGTGCGCTCGCGCAGGTAGGCGATGGCCGCGGTGACGTCGGCGTCCACCCCGGCCGCGGTGACCTGCGGGATGTGCGTCTGCCAGCCGAAGTCCTGCCCGCGGGTGCCGCCCTCGGGCAGCTCTGCCGTCCGGCCGAACCAGTCGACGGCCAGCGCCGGCAGCCCGGCCTGCGCGAAGCGCTCGGCCAGCGCCACGTAGTACGGGTGCAGCCCGCGGATGTCGGGCAGCAGGACCACGCCGACCCGGGCCTCGCCGGCCGGTGCGGCGTACGCGGCGGCGACCTGGGTGCCGTCGGTCGAGGTCAGGGTCAGCGTCCCCCGCTCGGCGACGTCGCCGGTCCTCGGCGGGGCGGGCGGGCGGCTGTCGGTGTCGTGGCACATGCCCCCGGTTCTACCTGCGCCGACGTCTCGCTGCCCGCTCAGGTGTCGGCGGCGTCGTCGGCCGGTCCGGGGTGGCCGCCGAAGACGCCGACGGCCACCTCACGACGGACGTCGGCCAGCCAGTGGTGCTGCTTGTCGGCCTGCGCGATGAGCCGCTCGAACAGGGCCTCGTCGATGCGCGGCTCGACCTCCGCGGCCGCGCGCAGGGTCTCGAAACCGGCCCGCTTGGCCAGCACCGCGGTGGTGATGAACTCGAACTCGACGAGGTCCGACAGCGGCGAGCGGCTGAGCAGGTGCCCGTTCAGCTTGGCCCGGGAGACCTTCTCCCCCAGCCACACGGCGGCCTGCTTGTACTGCCGGACCGGCAGACCGAGGGCGCTCATCTGACCCTCGAGCGCCGTTCGCTCCTCGCGCAGCTCGTCGAGCAGCTCCTCCAGCCGCGGCTCGTAGGCGGTGCCGCGCCAGCGAGCGAGCATGCGGCTGACGAGCTCGATGCCACCGGTGGCCGAGGCCAGGTGGTCGTTGGTGTAGACGCCGAGCAGGTCGGCGTTGCGGATCCCGCCTGGCGTGGTCGACTCGGACACGGGTGCTCCCGGGGATCGGACGGCAGAGGTGTCTGGCCATTCTCGCCGCCCGGTGATCACCGCGCGCGGCGGCCGCTCGGCGAGGCCTGCTCACCCGGCCGCCCGGGCGAGCAGCCGCGCGGCGGTGGGCCGCAGCTCGCGCTCGAGCTCCCACAGGCCGGCGGTCAGACGCTGCCCCACCGCCTGGCGGGAGACGCCCAGCGACGCGGCGGCGTCGGCCTGGGTGCGCCCGGCGCCGACCAGCTCGATGGCCTCCCAGGCCGGGGCACTGCGCCGCTGGACGACCACCGCCAGCGCGCTCAGCACGGCCTGCGCGTCACCGGCGTCGGCTGGGGCGGCGCCGCGCACGGCCAGCCGGACGCTGCGCTGCCTGGCCGCGTCGACCGCGCGGCGGGCGCACAGGTACGCGGTCCCGGCGCCGGCGCGGGTGCTGTCGGGCAGCGGCGTCTGCACCGGGCCGGCCCCGACGCCGATGCTCCAGCCGCCCTCGCGGACCAGCCCCAGGACGACGTCGACGACGACCGCGGGGTCGGCCAGCACCCCCTGGAACTCGTTCCCGGCCGTCCGCTCGAAGGGCAGCACCGTCGGGACGCCGTCCGCCAGCCGCCGCAGGACGCCGGCGACCCGGCCCGGGCCCCGGCGGCCGGCCTGCTGGTCCACGGTCAGCACGTACGGCACGGCGCGAGTCTGCAGGCTTCCCCGGTGGGCCTCAGCGCTCGTCGACGACCTCCGGCGGGAAGCCGCCCGTGGCGATCGGCCCCCAGCGCTCGATGGTCACGCGCAGCAGCGACTTGCCCTGCCGGGCCATCGCCGCCCGGTACTCGTCCCAGTCCGGGTGCTCGCCGCTGATCGCGCGGTAGTAGTCGACCAGCGGCTCGAGCGCCTCGGGCAGGTCGAGCACCTCGGCGCGGCCGTCGACCTGCACCCAGGGGCCGTCGAAGTCGTCGGAGAGCACGCACAGCGAGACGACGGGGTCGCGCCGGGCGTTGGCCACCTTGGCCCGCTGCGGGTAGGTGGAGACCACGACCCGCCCCTGCTGGTCCAGGCCGCAGGTGACCGGGGACAGCTGCACGCCCCCTCCGCCGCTGCGCCGGGTGACCAGCACCGCCTTGTGGCGGGGGCGGAGGAACTCCTCGAGGGCGGCACGGTCGACGCGGTCGGCGGTCGCGGTTCTCGGCATGGCCTGGACGTTACGACGGCCACGTCATGATCGTCCCGACCCGTTCCGGGGTACCGGCCCTGCTGTGATCGACCGCATGAGGTCCCGACTGCCCAGCCGCCCGGACGAGGCGTCCGCCCCCGGCGCGGGTGACGACGCCACGGCCACCGCGCGGACGCCCAGCTTCGCGGCGGTGCCCACCGCCGCGGTGACGAGCAGCCCGGCCCCCAGCGCCGAGCGCGGCCCCCGGCTGCGGAAGGGCGTCCGGGCGCTGGCCGTCGCCTCGGCACAGCTGCTGCTCATCGCGGCCGCGCTGGTGGTGGTCGGCTGGGTGTTCGGGAAGCTGTGGCCGGTCCTGCTGCCGGTGATCCTGGGCCTGCTGTTCGCCACCGTGCTGTGGCCGCCCACGCGGCTGCTGCGCCGGCTGCGCTTCCCGCCGGCACTGGCCGCCCTCGTGGTGCTGCTGCTCTTCTTCGCGCTCATCGGGGGCCTGTTCACGTGGATCGTCCCGCAGGTCGCCGACCAGGCCGGTGACCTGGCCGACGCCGCCACCGCCGGGCTGCAGAACGTGCAGCAGTGGGTGACCGGCCCGCCGCTGAACCTCGGCGAGGACCAGATCGGCCAGGCGGTCGACCAGGTCATCAACAGCATCCAGGGGAACGCCCAGAACATCGCCGGTTACGCGCTGACCGGCGTCTCCGCGGTCGGCAGCGGCCTGCTCAACCTCGTCCTGGCCCTGGTCCTGGCGTTCTTCTTCATCAAGGACGGGCCGCGCTGGCTGCCGTGGCTGGCCGCGCAGACCGGCCCCAAGGTGGCCCCGCACGTGGCGGCGCTGTCGTACAAGACCTGGAGCACCCTGTCGGAGTTCATCCGGCAGCAGGCCCTGGTCGGTTTCGTGGACGCCTTCTTCATCGGCCTGGGCCTGTGGATCCTCGGCGTCCCGCTGGTGCTGCCCCTCGCCGTCCTGACCTTCTTCGGGGCGTTCATCCCGATCATCGGTGCCTTCGTCGCCGGCGCCTTCGCGGTGCTCATCGCCCTGGTCAGCAACGGCTGGCAGACGGCGCTGATCGTGTTCGCCATCGTGCTGGTCGTCCAGCAGCTCGAGGGCAACGTGCTCCAGCCGATCATCCAGGGGCGCGGGCTCAACCTGCACGCGGCCGTGGTCATCCTGGCGGTCACCGCCGGCGGCAGCCTGTACGGCATCCTCGGCACGTTCCTGGGCGTGCCCGTGGCCGCGATCATCGCCGTCGTCTACCGCTACGTCCGCGACGAGCTCGACGGCCGGACGCCGGAGGTCGCCGACGACGGCACCCGGGTGCAGGTCACCGGCGACGAGACGGGCGCCACGGTGGTCCGGGAGCGCGTTACGACCCCCGCGCCGGGCACGGCGGAGCCCCCCGCCGACGCGGAGCCCCCGGCCCGGCCGCCGGCCTGACACTCCCGGGGCCGCCGGGAATGCGGCCGGCACGGGGAGAGCTGTAGATCGCAGAACCGTTTCGCGAGGAGGCACCACCGTGGCGCAACGATCGGAGGAGCTCGTCGAGCTGCTCCCCGAGGCCGAGCCGTTCCTGGCCCGCGAGGCCGCGGTCAGCGAGGCCGGCGTGCGTCGCGGGCTGGTGCTCGTGCACGACCTCGCCGGCGAGTTCGACGCGGCCTCGGCCGGCGCGCTGGCCGGTGCGCACCTGCTCGGCGCGCTGCCGCACGAGGTCATCGCCCGGTTCGACGTGGACAGCCTGGTCGACTACCGGGCGCACCGGCCGCGGGTCACCTTCAACGGCGACCGCTACGAGTCCTTCGCCGCGCCGGAGCTGCTGCTCCACGCGCTGGAGGACGACGCCGGCGAGCCGTTCCTGCTGCTGCACGGCGCGGAGCCCGACTTCGCCTGGGAGCGGTTCGTGGCCGCGGTCGGCGTCCTGGTCGAGCGGCTCGGCGTCACCTCGGTCGTGTCCCTGCAGGCGATCCCGATGCCGGTGCCGCACACCCGGCCGGTCACCGTCACCGCCCACGCGACGCGGCGCTCGCTCATCGCCGAGTACCCGGTGTACTGGGGCGAGGTGCGGATCCCCGGCAGCGTCGCCGCGCTGCTGGAGCTGCGGATGGGCGAGGCCGGCGTCGACGCCTACGGGGTGGCGGCGCACGTGCCGCACTACCTGGCGCAGGCGACCTTCCCCGCGGCGTCGCTGACGCTGCTCGAGCACCTGTCCCGGCTGACCGGGCTGCACCTGCCCACCGAGGCGCTGCGGGAGGCCGCCGAGGCGCACCGCACCGAGGTCGACGAGCAGATCTCCCGCTCGCCGGAGAACACCGCCGTCGTCGCCGCGCTGGAGCAGCAGTTCGACCGCTTCACCGCCGCCCGCGAGGGCAGCGACCTGCTCAGCGAGATCGGCGAGGTGCCCAGTGGCGAGGAGATCGGCGCGGAGCTCGAGCGGTTCCTCGCCGACCGGGAGCGCCGCCGGGGCGAGTAGCCCGGGAGGACGGCGCCGGGGTGACCCCGCGCTGCGTGGCGCGCCGACGAGTGGGCCCCGGAGGGGTCCGCGAGGAGGTGCGGGACGGGCTCAGCGCCCGCCGGGAACGGCACCTGGCCGCGGTGTCGGGTCCCTGGGAGCGGGGGGGGCCGGAGGCTCCCCCGAGCAGGGACGGGGTCTGGGGCTCAGCTGGAGTCGGGAACGGCACGTGG
>DASQXT010000163.1:0-4235 GCA_035639575.1 Geodermatophilus sp. | reverse complement strand
CCACCGGCCACGGCAACTCCGTGCCGCGCTTCCACATCGTCTGGGGCACCGGCCCGGCCATCGTCGCGCCCTTCGCCCGCCGGGTCCGGGCCGCCGCCGACCGCGGGGTGCTGCGGATGCTCTTCCGGCACCGCGTCGACGAGCTCGTCGTCAGCGACGGCGCGGTCACCGGTGTCCGCGGCACCGTGCTGCAGCCCAGCGACGTCGCCCGCGGGGAGGCGAGCACCCGCGACCCGGCCGGCGAGTTCGAGGTCTCGGCGCAGGCCGTCGTCGTCACCTCCGGTGGGATCGGCGGCAACCACGACCTGGTCCGGCAGAACTGGCCCGCCCGCCTCGGCCCCCCGCCGCGGCGGCTGCTCTCGGGCGTCCCGGCACACGTCGACGGGCGGATGCTGCAGGCCACCGAGGCCGCCGGCGCGAACGTGGTCAACCGCGACCGGATGTGGCACTACACCGAGGGCATCGCCAACCACTCGCCGGTCTGGGAGCGACACGGCATCCGGATCCTGCCGGGGCCCTCCTCGCTGTGGCTGGACGCGACCGGCAAGCGGCTGCCGGTGCCGCTGTTCCCGGGCTTCGACACCCTCGGCACCCTGGCCCACATCGGGCAGACCGGCCACGAGCACACCTGGTTCGTCGCCACGCACAAGATCGTGGAGAAGGAGTTCGCCCTGTCGGGCTCCGAGCAGAACCCCGACCTCACCGGCAAGGACGTCAGGCTGCTGCTCAACCGGGCCCGCGCCGGCGTCGCCGCCCCGGTGCAGGCCTTCCTGGACAGGGGGGAGGACTTCGTCGTCGCCCGCACCCTCCCCGAGCTGGTCGCGGGGATGAACCGGGTCACCGGCGGCACCCCCGAGCTGCGGCTGGCCGACGTCGAGCGCGAGGTCGTCGCCCGCGACCGCGAGGTCGCCCACCCCTTCACCAAGGACCTGCAGCTGACCGCGGTCCGCGGCGCGCGCAGCTACCTCGGCGACAAGCTCATCCGCGTGGCCCCGCCGCACCGGCTGCTCGACCCCGAGGCCGGCCCGCTGGTCGCCGTCCGGCTCAACCTGATCACCCGCAAGACCCTCGGCGGGCTGGAGACCGACCTCTCCGGTCGCGTGCTGCAGCCCGGCGGCGCGGTCTTCCCGGGCCTCTACGCCGCGGGTGAGGTGGCGGGGTTCGGCGGGGGCGGCATGCACGGCTACCGCTCGCTGGAGGGCACCTTCCTCGGCGGCTGCCTGTTCAGCGGCCGGGTGGCCGGCCGGGCGCTCGCGGCGGCGCTGTGAGCGGCTCTGCCGTCGTCCCGGCTCCGCCGGGCAGGAGCGAACGGATGACCCTGTGAGCACGCAGCCGAGCCCCTGGTCGGACCCGGCCACGGAGACCGAGCCCGGTGCCCCCTATGCCGGGCCCCCGCCGACGGCGATGCCGTACTGGACCCCCGCCGTCCCGCACGCGGGCCCGTGGCCGCAGCCCTGGCCGCAGCCGTGGGCGCCGGCCCCCGTCCGGCCGCAGCGGCCCGGGCAGGTGATCGCGGCCGCGGTGCTGTGCTTCGCCCAGGCCGCGGGCGTGGCCCTCGCGACCGCCTACCTCCAGCTGCTCGGCACGGTGTTCTCGATGGCGGCCGGCGAGCCCGGGTTCCCGGCGGACGGCGCGGCCCTGGCCGCCGAGGCCAGCGTGCTCGCCCTCCTGCAGCTGGCCTCGGTCGTGCTGCTGCTGACGGCGGGGGTCCTGGGGCTCGCCAGCCGCCGCCCGCTCGCCCGCCGGACGCTGGGCGCCGCGTCCGCCCTGCAGCTGGCGCTGGCCGCCTACTGGGCGGCCCGGCTGCTCACCGTGCTCGACCGAGGCGGTGTGCTGGCCGTCCTGGTCCTCGGCTTCGCCGCCGCGCCGGCGGTCGTCCTGGGGCTCGCGGCGGGCCGGCCCGCCCGGGCCTGGTTCGCTCCTGCCGACGGAGGGACGACGCCGCACCGGTGACCCGGCCGCTCGGCGGCGGGTGGGACGATCGAGGGCATGTCCGCCGTCCCCGCCGCCGAGTCCGCACTGGAGCCCGGGGTCGCAGCAGCGCTGCGCCGCGACCCCGCCGGGCTGGTCGCCGCCGTCGTCCAGCAGCACGACACCGGTGAGGTGCTCATGGTGGCCTGGATGGACGACGAGGCGCTGCGCCGCACCCTGACCACCGGCCGGGCCACCTACTGGTCGCGCAGCCGGCGCGAGTACTGGGTGAAGGGGGAGACCTCCGGGCACCGCCAGTGGGTGCGCGACGTCCGCCTGGACTGCGACGGCGACGCGCTGCTGGTCCTCGTCGACCAGGAGGGCCCGGCCTGCCACACCGGCGAGCGCTCCTGCTTCCACCGCGAGCTGGAGGTCACCCGTGCGGCTCGGTGAGACCACTCCGTCGCGGGAGGAGGCCGCGGCCGCCGACCAGCCGATGCTGCCGGTCACCCGTCGGCTGCTGGCCGACGGCGAGACCGCGGTCGGCATCTACCGCAAGCTCGCCGGCAACCGGCCGGGCACGGTGCTGCTGGAGTCCGCCGAGCAGGGCAAGCAGTGGAGCCGGTACAGCTTCGTCGGCGTCCGCAGCGCCGGCGTGCTGACCGAGCGGGACGGCGCCGCGCTGTGGCTGGGCGAGGAGCTGCCCGGTCTCACCGACGACCTGCCCGCCGACCCGCTGGCCGCCGTCCGCACGCTGGCCCGCCGGCTGCGCTCGCCGCGCCGCCCCGACCTGCCCCGGCTGACCGGCGGCCTGGTCGGCTACCTCGGCTACGACGTCGTCCGGCGGCTGGAGCGGCTGCCGGTCAGCGCCGTCGACGACCTCGGCATGCCCGAGCTCGCGCTCATGCTGGTCACCGACCTCGCGGTGCTCGACCACCACGACGGCACGGTGCTGCTGATCGCCAACGCGGTGGGCGGGTCGGAGGGCTACGACGACGCGGTGACCCGGCTCGACGCGATGGCCGCCGACCTGGCCAAGGCCGCGCCGCCCGGGGTGGCCACCTTCGCCACGACCGCGCCGCCGCCGGTGCAGAGCAACATGGCGCCCGGCGTCTTCGAGGACGGCGTGGAGCGGGTCCGGGAGCACATCCGGGCGGGGGACGCCTTCCAGGTGGTGCTCTCGCAGCGCTTCGAGATGCCCACCGAGGTCGAGGCCCTGGACCTCTACCGGGTACTGCGGGCGACCAACCCCTCGCCCTACATGTACCTGCTGCGCTTCGCCGGGCGGGAGTCGCCGTTCGACATCGTCGGCTCGTCGCCGGAGGCGCTGGTCACCGTGACCGGCAGCTCGGCCGTCGTCCACCCGCCGGCCGGCACCCGCCCGCGGGGCGCGACCCCCGAGGAGGACGCGCGGCTGGCCGAGGGCCTGCTCGCCGACCCCAAGGAGCGCGCCGAGCACGTGATGCTGGTCGACCTGGCCCGCAACGACCTGGGCCGGGTGTGCGTGCCCGGCAGCGTCGAGGTGCCCGACTTCATGCGGATCGAGCACTACAGCCACGTCATGCACCTGGTGTCCACCGTGGCCGGTGAGGTCGCCCCGCAGTGGGACGCCCTCGACGTCTTCGACGCGACCTTCCCGGCCGGCACCGTTTCCGGGGCGCCCAAGCCGAGCGCGATGGCGATCATCGAGTCGCTGGAGCCCACCCGGCGGGCGCTCTACGCCGGAACCGTCGGCTACGTCGACGCCGGCGGCGACCTGGACATGGCCATCGCCATCCGGACGGCGGTGCTGCACCAGGGCCGCGCCTACGTGCAGGCCGGCGCGGGCGTCGTCGCCGACAGCGACGCGGCCACCGAGGAGGCCGAGACCCGGCACAAGGCGCGCGCGGTGCTGTCGGCGATCGCGACGGCGGAGGGGATGCGGGAGCTCCCGTGAGCGGGCAGGGGCGGAAGCCCGTCAGCGAGCGCGGATCGCCGGTGCCCCGTGGAAGCGAACCGTGGGCACCGTGAGCGACCGCCGCGAGATGGCCGCGGCCGTCGTCGGCCTGGCCGCGGCCGGGGGACTGGCGCTGTCCACCGGCGGGCAGACCTGGCTCACCGCCACCGTCGCGCGGCCTGAGCCGTTGCCGCCGGTCACCGACCTGGTGAGCGGCGGTCAGGTCGCGCCGCCGACCACCGCCACCGGGCTGCTGCTGCTGGCCACCGCGGTGGCGCTGGTCGCCGTCCGCGGCGCCGGCCGGGTCGCGGTGGGCCTGCTGGCCGTGCTGGCCGGCGGCGTCCTGGTGTGGTCCGGGCTGCGGCCGCTCACCGGCCGGCTGGCCGCC
>DASQXT010000162.1:0-10570 GCA_035639575.1 Geodermatophilus sp. | reverse complement strand
TGACCGTGGTCACCGGGGAGACCGGCGCGGGCAAGACGATGGTCGTCACCGGGCTGACGCTGCTGTTCGGTGGCCGGGCCGACCCCGGCCGCGTGCGCGCCAACGGGCGGGCCGGCGTCGAGGGGCGGCTGGCCCTGCCCGCCGACTCCCCGGTGTGGGAGCGGGCAGCCGATGCCGGCGCCGACCCGGACGACGACGGCACGCTGATCCTGGCCCGCACGGTCAGCGCCGAGGGGCGGTCGCGCGCGCACCTCGGTGGGCGCAGCGTTCCGGTCGGTGTCGTCGCCGAGCTGGCCGAGGGGCTGCTCGCGGTGCACGGGCAGAGCGACCAGCTGCGGCTGTCCCGCCCGGCCGAGCAGCGCCGGGCCCTGGACCGCTACGCCGGCACCGCCCACCTGGAGCTGCTGGACCGCTACCGCGAGGCGTACGGCCGGTGGCGGCAGCTGGCCGGCGACCTCGAGCGCCGCCGCGGCCAGGCACGGGAGCTGGCGCAGGCCGCCGACGTCCTCCGGCACGGGCTGGAGGAGATCGAGGGCGTGGGCCCGCAGCCCGGGGAGGACGACGAGCTGGACACCCAGGCGCGGCGGCTCAGCGACGCCGACGCGCTGCGCGCCGCCGCCGACGAGGCCCGCACCGCGCTGGTCGGCGACGTCACCGGCGACCTGGGTGACGACCTGCCGCAGGACGCCAGCGCCGCGCTCGCCATCGCCGAGCGGGCGCTGGCCGCCTCCGACGACCCCACCCTGGTGATGCTGGCCCAGGACTTGGGCGACGCGGTCGCGGTCGTCTCCGACGTCGCCGGTCAGCTGGCCAGCTACGTCGCCGATCTCGACGCCGACCCCGCGCGGCTGGCCGAGGTGATGGACCGCCGGGCGGCGATCACCGCCCTGGTGCGCAAGTACGCCGACGTCGGCGAGGGGGTGGCCGGCGTCCTGGCCTGGGCGGAGGACGCCCGCCGCCGGCTGGACGAGCTCGACGTCTCCGACGAAGCGCTCGAGGCGCTGGAGGCCGCGCGCGATGCCGCCCGCGCCGAGGTCGACGACCTCGGCGCGCAGGTGTCGGCCGGACGACGGGCGGCGGCCGACGGTTTCGCCGCCGAGGTGGGCCGGGAGCTGGCCGGGCTGGCGATGAAGAGCGCCCGCGTCTCGTTCTCCGTCGAGAGCGACCCGGACGCCCCCGGCCCCGAGGGCCTCGACGAGGTGGCGCTGCTGATGGCCGCGCACCCCGGCGCCCCGCCGCGACCGGTGCACAAGGGCGCCTCCGGCGGTGAGCTGTCGCGGGTGATGCTCGCCATCGAGGTGGTCTTCGCCGGGGCCGACCCGGTGCCGGTGATGGTCTTCGACGAGGTCGACGCCGGGGTCGGCGGGCAGGCCGCCGGGGAGATCGGCCGGCGGCTGGCGCGGCTGGCGCGGCAGCACCAGGTCGTCGTCGTCACCCACCTGGCGCAGGTCGCGGCGTTCGCCGACACGCACCTGGTCGTGGACAAGTCCCCGGACACCGGTGCGGGCGTGACCGCCACCGACATCCGGGCGGTCGACGGCGAGGACCGGGTCCGCGAGCTGGCCCGGATGCTCTCCGGGCTCGCCGACAGCGACACCGGTCAGGCGCACGCCCGGGAGCTGCTGGCCGTGGCGGCCACGGCGCGGGCAGCCGCCTAGCCAGGTCGGGGGACGGGAGGAGTGGCGCCGGAACGAGTGGGGTAGGGCCGGATCGTGCCCCACCGACGTCGCACCGCCGCAGCTGCGCGGTCCCTCGCCCACCGCCCGCTGACCGGTGCCGCCCGGTGAGCTGTTTCTCCTCCGCCGACGAGTCGGCGCACTACGGGTTCAGTGTCTGCATGCTGCTCACGCGGTACCGGGAACAGCTGGGCTGGGCGCGCGAGGGCGTCGTCGAGCTCGGCACCGGTGACGCCACGGCCATCGCCGACGTGGTGGCCGGCCTGCCGGAGCTGCGGGTGCGCAGTTTCGACATCAGCGCCTCGTCGGTCGAGCGGGCGCGGGAGAACATCGCCGCCCGCGGCGTCGCCGACCGCTACACCGTCGAGCTCGGCGACTTCTTCGACGGCGCCGACTCCGCGCCCGGGCCGGTGGCGTCCACGGTGATCGCCAACCCGCCCTACATCCCGGCGCCGGACCGCGACATCCTCATGCCCGAGCTGTGGGGCGGGGTGTACGGCAACGACCTGGTGCTGCAGCTGCTCAAGGCCGGCTATCGCAACGTGGTCACCGCGGTGCCCAGCTACGCCGACCCGGAGACGACGGTCCGGACGGCGCAGGACCTCGGCTACCGGGTCGCCAACTTCCTCGCGATGGGTCTGGACTACGGCGAGTACAGCAGCGAGCCGAAGGTGCGCGACCACATCCGCCGGTTGGTGGCCGACGGCCGGGGCTGGGCGGGGGAGGGCGAGTACATGGTCGCCGTCGCGCTGTTCACCCAGGACCCGGACATCCCCGGCGACCGCGCCGGCCAGTTGCTGCGGGCGCTGCAGCTCCCCGCCTGACACCTGCCCTGCCGAGTGGGCAGTTGCGGTCGCCGACACGCGCCGACGTCGACGACCCGAACTGCCCGTTCGGCGTGGGTCGGGCGCGGGGGCCCGGAGGGTCTCCCGGCCGGGACACGGGCAGCGGCTCAGCTCAGCCGGGGGACGGCACCTGGCCGCGGTGTCGGCCGGTAGGCCGACGATGTCATCGCCGCTTGGCGTAGCCGGCGAGGCCGAACTGCAGCAGCGCCAGGCCGCGCTCGCCGCGGGCGCGGAGCTCGGCCGACAGCTCCGGACCGGACACCCCGGCGAGCACCCGGTCGCGGGCTAGCTCCAGCAGCGCCGCGTAGAGGCTGAGAACGGCGTGCGCGGCCAGCCACGGCGCCAGCTCACCGGACTCGGCCTGCGTCTCCTCGGCGATCAGCTCGGCCAGCGCCGTGGTCAGCTCGCCGAGGATCTCGCGCTCGCGCACCTGCAGGGTGCGGCTGCCGCGGATCACCTGCGCCATCTCTGCCACACCGGCCGCGGCCTCGGGCGCGCCCAGCCCGCTCATCGCCCGGACGATGAACGTGCCGGCCGCGGCGCTGACCGACTCCCCGGCGGGCCGGGTGCGCACCGCCCCGAGCAGCGCCGCGCGCATCGGCGGGTCGGCCTCGAAGACCAGCCCCTCCTTGACCGGGAAGTGGTTGAACACCGTCTTCTCGACCACGCCGGCGCGCTGGGCGATCTCCACGACGCTCACCGCGTCGAAGCCGCGCTCGGCGAACAGCTCGGCGGCGGCCTCGATGATCGTGGCGCGGGTCTGCTGGCGGCGCCGCTCGCGCAGGCCGGGTCCGCGGAGGGCGCGCCGGCCGCGCCGTCCGCGGGTGGGCTGCTCCGGCTCGGTCGGCACAGCAGGAGCAGCCGGGGTGGTGGCACCGGGCAGCGGGGGCGTCTCGTCGTCGGCACCGGCCGGCGGCTCGGGCGCGGGCAGCTCGTGGACGACCGCGTCGGGCGCCTCCGGCCGGACCTCGTCGTGGGAGTCCGTGCGACCGACCGTCCGCGCCCCTGGAGTCACCCGGACAACGCTAGACAGCTTGCCTGAGTGCTCCGGAGGGGCTCGTCGGCCATTCGGGCCCGGCGTGTCGCCGTTCCGTGGTGTCGGCCACTCTGCGTGACCGGGGCGTCGTCGATGCGCGTCGGAGGGCAGGGGCGCTGAGCCTCCGTGGGAGAGTGCAGGCCATGCGCATCGGCTCCCTCCGCCGTGGCCGGGCGCCGGAAGCGGCCCCCGGAGTGACCGGCACCGTGCGGCTGGACCGCCGCACCAAGAACCTCACCAAGCGGCTGCACCCGGGGGACGTCGCGGTCATCGACCACGTCGACATCGACCGGGTCAGCGCGGACTCCCTGGTCGCATGCAGGGTCGCCGCGGTGGTCAACGCCGCGCCCAGCACCTCCGGCCGCTACCCGAACCTCGGCCCCGAGATCCTCGTCAACGCCGGCATCCCGCTCATCGACGGCGTCGGCAAGGAGGTGCTCTCGGCGGTCAAGGAGGGGACGGCGGTCCGCGTCGACGGCAACCAGCTGCTGCTGGAGGACGGCACCGTCGTCGCCGAGGGCACCGAGCAGACGTCCGAGTCCGTCGCCGAGGCGATGGCCGAGGCCCGCGCCGGGTTGTCGGTCCAGTTGGAGGCGTTCGCCACCAACACGATGGAGTACATGAAGCGCGAGCGCGCGCTGCTGCTCGACGGCGTCGGCGTCCCCGACGTGGTCACGCCGATCGAGGGCCGGCACGTGCTGGTCGTCGTCCGCGGCTACGACTACAAGGAGGACCTGCAGGCGCTGCGGTCCTACATCCGGGACTACCGCCCGGTGCTGATCGGCGTCGACGGCGGGGCGGACGCGCTCGTCGAGGCCGGCTACCGCCCGGACATGATCATCGGCGACATGGACTCGGTGAGCGACGAGGTCCTCAAGGGCGGCGCCGAGGTGGTCGTCCACGCCTACGCCGACGGCCGCGCGCCGGGGCTGGCCCGGGTCCAGGACCTCGGCGTCGAGGCGATCACCTTCCCGGCCGCGGCCACCAGCGAGGACATCGCGATGCTGCTGGCCGACGAGAAGGGCGCCTCGCTGATCGTCGCCGTCGGCACCCACGCCACGCTGGTCGAGTTCCTCGACAAGGGCCGCGGCGGCATGGCCTCCACCTTCCTGACCCGGCTGCGGCTGGGCGGCAAGCTCGTCGACGCCAAGGGCGTGAGCCGGCTCTACCGCAGCCGCATCTCGACCCTGACGCTGGTCGTCCTGGTGCTCGCCGCGTTCGTGGCCATCGGGTCGGCCCTCGCCGTCTCGGCGGCCGGCCGCGTCTACCTCGACCTGCTGGTCGACCAGTGGAACAGCTTCCTGTTCTGGTTGGAGAACCTCTTCTCGTGATCGACTTCCGCTACCACCTCGTCTCGCTGATCGCGGTCTTCCTGGCCGTCGCGCTGGGCATCGTCATCGGCACCACGGCGCTGAACGCGCCGATCCTCGACGACCTCGCGGGCGAGGTGGCCGCGCTCACCGCGGACAAGCGGGAGCTGGAGACCCAGACGCAGGAGCTGCAGGCCCAGCTCGACAGCAGCGACGCCTTCGAGGCCGCCGTCGCCCCCACCCTGGTCGCCGGCAGCCTCACCGGTCGCAGCGTCGTCCTCGTCGCCACCGGCGACGCCGTCCCGACCGACGTGGTCGAGGAGGTCACCACGCTGGTCGGCCAGGCCGGCGGGACGGTGACCGGCACCATCCGCCTGCAGCCGGGCTACAGCGACCCGGCCACCGCCGCCGAGGTGCAGAGCTACGTGACCGGGCCGGGCCTGCCGACCGGCATCACGCTGCCCGCGACCGACGACACCGGTCAGCTGGTCGGCTCGCTGCTGGCCCAGGTGCTGATGCGCCCGACGGCGCCCGGCGCGGCCGCCCCGGGCACCGCGGCCCTCTCCTCCGTGCTCGCGGGCCTGCGCGCCCTCGGCGTGCTCGAGCAGGACTCCCCGTCGGTCGCCCCGGCCGACTTCGCGGTGGTGCTGACCGCCGGCGCCCCGGCGGAGGAGGACGCCGAGCAGCGCACCGACACCCTCGTCGACCTGGCCCTGGCCCTCGACGCCGCGGGCGAGGGCGCCGTCGTCGCCGGCGACGCCGCCTCGGCCCGCAACACCGGCCTGGTCGGCGTCATCCGGTCGGACCCGGAGAACTCGGCGGCCGTCTCGACGGTCGACAACGTGCAGTCGCCGTCGGGCCGGATCAGCACGGTGCTCGCCCTCGGACGGGAGGGCCAGGGCACGTCGGGCGCCTACGGCGCGGGTGAGGACACCCAGCCGGTGCCGCCGGTCCCCACCGCGACCCCGTGACCCGCCGCAGCTCCGGCGGCGGCGCGCGGCGCCGGGCGCTGCTCGCCCTCGCCGGTGCCGCCGTGGCCCGGCTTGGCCTGGCCGGTGCCGCCGCGCTCGACGCGCGCCCGGCTGGGGCGCCCTGGCGGCGCACCAACTACACCGGTCGCCCGGTGACCCTGCTCGGCGGCCCGGCCCTGGCGCTGGCCGCGACGGCGTCCGCGGTGGCCGGTGCTCCCGCGGGCACCCGTGCGGCCGCCGCGCTGGTCGGTGGCGTGTCCGGGCTGGTCGGCGGCTACGACGACCTCGCCGGCGCCCGCCCCGAGCAGGCGCGGGACAAGGGGCTGGCCGGGCACCTGCGTGCGCTGCGCGCCGGGCGGGTGTCGGCCGGTGCGGTGAAGGTCGCCGGCATCGGCGCCGCCGCCGCGGCCGCGGCCGTGCTCGTGAAGGACCCCGCTGCCCCCCTGCGGCCGCGTCCAGGGCACCGCCCGGAGCCTGCGAGGGGTGGGGGGCACGGGGTCCTCCTACCTGCGGCGGGGCCGTTCCATCGCCGCACCACGCTCGCCGACGCCGTCCTCACCACCGGGCTGGTGGCCGGCACCGCGAACCTGGTCAACCTGCTCGACCTGCGTCCTGGCCGCGCGGCCAAGGCCGCCGCGCTCGCCGCCGCCGCGGGCCTGGGGGGCCCGCCGGGCCCGCTGGTCGCCGGGCCGCTCGGCGCGAGCCTCGCCGTGCTGCCGGCCGACCTGGGGGAGCGGGTCATGCTCGGCGACTGCGGCGCCAACGCGGTCGGCGCGCTGCTCGGGCTGCGGCTGGCCGCGGTGCCGGGACGCCCGGCGCGGACCGGGGCGCTGGCGGTGGTCGTCGGGCTCACCCTGGCCAGCGAGCGGGTGAGCTTCACGCGGGTCATCGAGGCCACCCCCGTCCTGCGCGACCTGGACCGGCTCGGCCGCCGCCGCGGGGCATGAGACCCCGGCAGGCCGTCCAGGGGGTCGCCGGCGCCGCCGCGCTGATCGCCGTCCTCACCGTGCTGGCCCGGCTCGCCGGGTTCGGCCGCACCCTGGTGTTCACCAACACCGTCGGCGCCGGCAGCACCGGGGACACCTACCTGGCGGCGAACAACGTCCCGAACATCGTCTTCGAGGTGGTCGCCGGCGGTGCGCTGGCCAGCCTCGTCGTCCCGATGCTGGCCGGCGGCATCGCCACCGGCGACCGCGAGCAGGTGCGGCGCACCGCCTCGGCGCTGCTCGGCTGGAGCCTGCTGGTGCTCACCCCGCTGGCCGTGCTGCTCGCGGTGTGCGCCGAGCCGGTCGCCCGGCTGCTGCTCGGCTCGCAGGACCCGGTGCAGGTCGACCTCGCCGCCCGCTTCCTGCTCGTCTTCGCCCCCCAGGTCGTGCTGTACGGCATCGGGATCGTGCTCACCGGCGTGCTGCAGGCGCACCGCCGCTTCGCCGCGCCCGCGCTCGCGCCGCTGCTGTCCAGCGTGGTCGTCGCCGGGGCCTACCTGGCCTTCGCCGCGATCGGCGGCAGCCGGACGGCGGAGGGGCTGAGCACCCCCGCGGAGCTGGTGCTGTCGGTCGGGACGACGCTCGGCGTGGCCGCGCTGTCGCTGTCCCTGCTGCTGCCGGTGCGGCGGCTGCACCTCCGGTTGCGGCCGGCGCTGCGCTTCCCCGTGGGCGCCGCGCCGCGGGTGCGCCGGCTGGCCGTGGCCGGCGTGCTCACCCTCGCGGGGCAGCAGCTGCTGGCGGCGGTGGCGATCCGGCTGGCCAACGCCGGCGCGCCCGACGGCACCCAGGTGGTCTACGCAGCCGGGCTGACGGTGTTCCTCGTGCCGTGGGCCGCGCTGGCGGTGCCGCTGGCCACCTCGGCCTACCCGGGGCTGGCCGAGCGGGCGGAGACCGGCGACGAGGCCGGGTTCCGCCGGGCGCTGGCCCCGGTGACCGTGCTCGTCGTCGTCGCCTCGACCGTGGCCGCGGCGCTGCTGGTCGCCGTCGCCGGGCCGATGGCGGGGGTGTTCCTCGCCGGGGAGCCGGCGGGCGTGGTCGGTGCGTTGCGCGACACCATCGTCGCCTTCGCCCCGGGGCTGCCCGGCTACGGGCTGGTGGCGGTGCTCTCCCGCGCGCTGTACGCCCGCGGCCTGTGGCGGGCGCCGACGGCGTGCGTGCTCGGCGGCTGGCTGCTCGCGGTGGCGGCGGACGTCGTCCTCGCGGCGGTGCTGCCCGCCGCCGACCGCGGCGTCGCCCTCGCCGCCGGGCACAGCGCCGGGGTCACCGTGGGGGGGCTGGCGCTGCTCGCCGTCGTCGCGCGGATCGCGGGCCCGGCCGGCCTGGCCGGCGTCGTCCGGACCGGGCTGCCCGCGCTGCTCGCCGCCGCGCTCGCCGCCGCCGCGGGGCTGGCCGTCGCCGGCGCGCTCGGCGCCGACCCGGTCCCGCAGGGTCGCCTCGTCGCGACCGTCGGCGCCGGGGTGCTCGCCGCGGCCGCCGCACTGGCCGTCGCCGCGGCGGTCATGATGGGAACCGCGCGACGCCCGCTGCTGGCGGCGGTGCGCGGGCTGCGTCGGAGCGATCCCCAGGAGGTGCACGGTGGCTGAGCGGCTCCCGCTGCAGGGCCGCCGGGTGGCCGAGGTCCTGGCCACCAGCACCGGTGGGGTGGGCACGCACGTCCGCGCGGTGTTGCCCGCCCTCGCCGGGGCCGGCGCCGACGTGCGGGTGTGCGGGCCCGCCGCAACCGAGCGACTGTTCGGCTTCACCGCCGCAGGCGCCGCCTTCACGCCCGTCGAGATCTCCGCGGGCCTCTCCCCGGCGGCCGACGCCCGCGCGGTCGCGGCGCTGCGCCGGGCCACCGCCGACGCCGACCTGGTGCACGCCCACGGCCTGCGCGCCGGCCTGGTCGCCGCGGCCGCCCGCGGACGCGGCGCCCGGCCGCTGGTGCTCACGCTGCACAACGCCCTGCCCGAGCGCGGGGGCGCGCTGCGCCGGGTGCTGCGGCTGGTCGAGCGGGCCACGATCCGGGGCGCCGACGTCGTCCTCGCCGCCTCCGGCGACCTCGCCGAGAACGCCTGGCGGCAGGGCGCGCGCGACGTCCGGGTCGCGCCCGTCTCCGCCCCGCCGCTGCCGGCCCCAGATCGGCCGGCCGCCGAGGTGCGCGCCGGGCTCGGGGTCGCCGACGGCCGCCCCCTGGTGGTCGCCGTGGGGCGGCTGCACCCGCAGAAGGGCTACGACGTCCTGCTGGACGCCGCCGCCCGGTGGGCCGCCGCCCCGCGCCCCCCGCTCGTCGCCGTCGCCGGTGACGGGCCGCTGCACGACGAGCTGGCCGCCCGGATCGCCGCCGAGCGGCTGCCGGTGGTGCTGCTCGGCCGGCGCGGCGACGTCGCCGACCTGCTGGCCGCCGCCGACCTCGCCGTCCTGCCCTCGCGGTGGGAGGCCCGCTCGCTCACCGCGCAGGAGGCGCTGCGTGCCGGCACCCCGCTGGTGGCCACCCGCACCGGCGGCCTGCCCGAGCTGCTCGGCGACGGTGCAACCCTGGTGCCGGTCGGCGACGCCGCGGCGCTGGCCGACGCGGTCACCGGCCTGCTCGACGACCCGGCGCGCGCCCGGGCGCAGGCCGAGGCCGGCAGCCGGCAGGCGGCGACCTGGCCCGACGAGGCCGCCACCGCCCGCCAGCTGGTCGCCCTCTACCGCGAGCTGCTCGGCGCACCGCGATGAGCCGGCTCGGGGCGCTGCTGCTCGCCGTCCTCGCGGTCCTGCTGACCGCCGCGCCGGTCCCGGCGACCGCCGCGCCGGCCGAGGGGGCGAGCGCCGACCGCGTGGTGGTCGTCGGCGTCCCCGGCCTGGTGTGGGACGACGTCGACCCGCAGGCGACGCCGGCGCTGTGGGCGCTGGCCGAGCGCTCCCCGATCGGGGCGGTGTCGGTGCGGGCCGCCCGGGCCACCAGCTGCGTGCTCGACGGCTGGGCGACCCTGGGAGCGGGCAACCGCGCCCGCTTCCCGGCCCCGGACGAGTCGATGCCGCCGGTGCCGCTGCCGACCGTGCCGCTGCCACCCGAGGAACCGACCGACCCGGGCGCCCAGCCGGCGCAGGAGCAGACCCCGCCGCTGCCCCCGGCCAGCCCCGCGCTGTCGCACTGCGGCCTGCAGGAACGGCTGGCCGCGGCCGGCCTGGCCGATCCGCAGGCCGCCGTCGCCGCGACCGCCGACGACCCCGCCACGACCCGCTTCGGCGCCCGGCCCGGGGCGCTCGGCGCGGCGGTCGGCTGCGCCACCGTCGTGGGCCGGGCACCGGCGCTGGCCGTCGCCGCACCGGGCGTGACCATCGGGCAGTACGACCAGCTGCCCGCCGACCCCGGCGAGCTGCTGACCGGCTGCCCGCTGGTGCTGGTCGGCCTCGACGACCTCGTGGACGCCGGGGAGCCGGGGCTCGAGGACAGCGACACCGGCACCGAGCCGCGACCCCGCGCCGCCGCACTCGCCGGCATCGACGCCGCGCTCGGCCGGCTGGTCGAGGCCGTGGCGGCGGCGCCGGGGAAGACGCTGCTGCTGGTCCAGGGCATCTCCGAGGTCAACGACGGGCGGGCGCAGCTGCACGTCGGCATCGCCTCCGGTCCGGGGTTCGGCGAGCCGCGCTGGCTGACCTCGGCGAGCACCGGCCGGGCGCCGTTCGTGCAGCTGATCGACGTCGCACCCACCGTCCTCGCCGCCCTGGGCCTGGAGCGGCCGCCGTTGATGAACGGGCAGGCGCTGCAGGCCGACGGCGGG
>DASQXT010000161.1:0-8557 GCA_035639575.1 Geodermatophilus sp. | reverse complement strand
CCGCCGGAGGATGCACCAGGAGCTGGAGCGCGAGCCCACCCCCGAGGAGCTCGGCCTGGAGCTGGACCTGCCCGAGGAGCGGGTCACCGAACTGCTGGAGTACAGCCGGGACCTGGTCAGCCTCGACCAGACGGTGGGCGCCGACGAGGAGTCCCGCCTCGGTGACTTCATCGAGGACGCCGACGCCGCGGTCGCCGAGGACGCCGTCGCCTTCCAGATGATGAAGGGCGACGTGCGCAACGTGCTCGCCACGCTGGAGGACCGGGAGCGCGACGTGGTCGTGCTGCGCTTCGGCCTCGACGGCGGCCAGCCCCGGACGCTGGAGCAGATCGGCAAGCAGTTCGGTCTCTCCCGCGAGCGGGTCCGCCAGATCGAGCGGGAGACGATGGCCAAGCTGCGCGACCCGCAGCGCGCCGACGCCCTGCGCGACTACCTCGCCTGACACCGGCCCCTCCTCCGGGGGCGACGACGGGAGCCCGTCACCACCTGGTGACGGGCTCCCGTCGTGTCCGGGCGTTGACACGGCGCACGCCGCACGCCAGGCTCGTGCTCAACCGATCGGTTGAGGAAGAGGTGGCGGTGGCTACGACGGTGCAGCGCTGGCGGCAGCTCGCGGACGACTTCGGACGGCGGGTCGACGGCGTGCCCGCGGAGCGGTGGGACGACCCTGCGCCCTGCGCCGGCTGGGTGGCCCGTGACGTCGTCCGGCACCTCGTCGAGTGGATGCCGGCCCTCTACCTCGGCGCCGTGGACCGGCCGCTCCCTGCCGGTCCCTCGGTCGACGACGACCCGGCCGGTGCGTGGCGGGCCGCCGACGCGGCGATCCGCGAGCTGCTGGAGGACCCCGCCACGGCCCGGCGTCCCACGACCACGCGCGCAGGCGAGATGCCGCTCGAGGACCTGGTCGCCATGACCGGCCTGATGGACCTCCTCGTGCACGCCTGGGACCTCGCCCGCGCCACCGGTCAGGACGAGGCGCTCGACCCGGCCGAGGTGTCGGGCTTCCTCGCCGGCATCGAGCCCTGGGACGCCGTGCTGCGCAGCAGCGGCCAGTTCGGGCCGCGGGTCCCGGTGCCCGACGACGCCGACGAGCAGACCCGGCTGCTGGCCTTCACCGGCCGGCGACCCTGAGCACCGGCCGGCCCTCGTCGCTGGCTAGACCCCCGGCGCGCGCATGCGGCGCGGACCGGGCTCCACGCGCGCGGTCGGCGGGCCGACCCGCGCGGTGGCCCCGGCCACGACCAGCGACCGGCCGCCGTGCCAGGGGTTGGGCGGGCCGACGATGACCGGCTCCAGGGCCAGCTGCAGCACCTCGGGGAGGTCGTCGGCGAGCCGGGCGATCCGCAGCAGCAGCTCCTCCAACGCCGCGACGTCGACCGGCTCGGAGCCGCGATAACCGTTGAGCAGCGGCCACGCCCGGGGCGCCCGCACCAGCTCGGCGGCGTCCAGGTCGGTCAGCGGCAGGGTGCGGTAGGCGCGGTCGCCGAGCAGGTCGGTGGCCACGCCGCCGAGGCCGAAGCTGACCAGCGCACCGAAGGACGGGTCGTCGACGATCCCCACGACGGTGGCCACCCCGGGTGCGGCCATCTCCTGCACGATCACCGGGTCACCCGACGGGATCGCGGCGAACGCCGAGCGCACCGCGTCGGCGTCGGCCAGGTCCAGCCGGACCCCGCCGAGATCGGAGCGGTGCCGCAGCCACGGGGCGGTCGACTTGAGCACCACCGGGTAGCCGATCTCCTCGGCCGCCGCCACCGCGGCCTCCGCGTCGGTGACCGTGCGGGTGCCCAGCAGCGGGATGCCGTAGGCGGCCAGCAGCGCGATGAGCTCCTCGTCGGTCAGCGCCCGGCCCTCCGGCGCCGAGGCCAGCGCCGACAGGACGACGTCCCGCGCGGCCTGCTCGTCGATCCCCTCGAGCTCGGGCACCTCACCCACCGGGCGGCGTCGCCAGGCGGCGTACTGCACGGTCCGGGCGAGCGCGATCACCGCGCGCTCCGGGGTGGAGAACGAGGGCACCGAGCCGCGGGCCGGCGCCCCGTCCTCCCCGGGGACGGCGAGCTCCGGCGGGATGCCCTCGGTGGAGAGGAAGCTCGCCACGACCGGCTTGTCCGCCGCCTGCGCGACCTCCAGCAGCGCCCGGCCGAACTCCGCGGACCCGGACCTGCGGGTGACCGGCGGCAGGAACACCGCGACGACGGCGTCCACGCGCTCATCGTCGACCGCCTCCTGCAGCGCGGCGCGGAACGCCTCGGCGGAGCCGCCCGCGCCGATGTCGGTGGGCGCCTCGTGGGCCAGCCGCAGGCCCAGCTCCAGGACGGCGTCGGAGACCAGCACGCCCATCGCGGTGGAGTTGCCGACCACGGCGACCCGGTCACCGGCCGGCAGCGGCTGGTGGGCCAGCAGCGTGCCGACGTCGAACAGCTGGGCCAGGGTCTCGACCCGGATCACCCCGGCCGAGGCGAACAGCGCCGCGACCGACTCCTCGGGCACCGCCACCGAGGTCCCGGCCAGCCCCTCGGTCATCCGCACGTGCCGGCCGCTCTTGACCGCCACCACCGGCTTCGTGCGGCCGACCCGCCGGGCCAGCCGGGCGAACTTGCGCGGGTTGCCGAAGCTCTCCAGGTGCAGCAGCACCACCTCGGTGCCCGGGTCGGTGGCCCAGTACTGCAGCAGGTCGTTGCCGCTGACGTCGGCCCGGTTGCCGGCGGAGACGAAGCTGGACAGGCCGATGTTGCGGCTGCGGGCCCGCTCCAGCAGCGCCGAGCCCAGGGCGCCGGACTGCGCGAAGAAGCCCACCCGCCCGTGGCCGGGGATGCGCGGCGCCAGGCTGGCGTTCAGCCGCACCGCCGGGTCGGTGTTGACGATGCCCAGGCAGTTGGGGCCGACCACCCGCATGCCCGAGGCGCGGGCCGCGGCGACCAGCTGCCGCTCGCGGACCCGTCCCTCCGGGCCGGACTCGCCGAAGCCCCCGGTGATCACGACCAGCCCGCGGACCCGCTTGCGCCGGCACGCCTCGACCACGTCGGCGACCTCGTCGGCGGGCACCGCGAGGACGGCGAGGTCGACGTCGTCGGGGATGCCCTCGATGCCGGCGTAGGCCGGCACCCCGCGCACGTGCCGGGTGCCCGGGTTGACCGGGTAGATCGGGCCGCGGAAGCCGTAGTCGAGCAGGTGGCGCAGGACGGCGTGGCCGATCTTCTCCTCGTCGTTGCTGGCGCCCACCACCGCGACCGACGACGGCGTGAGCAGCCGCGCGATCGACCGCGACTCGCTGCGCTGCTCCCGCTCGTAGGCCACCTGCAGCGCGGTCTCGGTCGGCGCGATCGGGAAGGTGAGGTGGACGACGCCCTCCTCGTAGGACCGGGTCGGGGTGTACCCGGCGTCGAGGAAGACCCGCACCATCCGGTTGTTCTGCGCGAGCACCTCGGCGACGAAGTTCTCGATGCCCCGCTCCCGCGCGGCGGCGGCCAGGTGCTCGAGCAGCACCGAGCCCAGCCCGCGTCCCTGGTGCGCGTCCTCGATGAGGAAGGCGACCTCGGCGTCGTCCGTGCCCGGGTAGCGGTCGTAGCGACCGACCCCGATGATCTGGTCGCCCAGCACCAGCACGAAGGCGACGCGGGTGTCGTGGTCGACGTGGGTGAAGCGGTGCAGGTCCTTGTCCGACAGCCGCTTCATCGGCCCGAAGAAGCGGTAGTAGCGGGTCCGGTCCGAGCTGCGGTCCATCAGCCCGACCAGGCCCTCGGTGTCCTCGGGGCAGATCGGGCGCAGGTGCACCGTGCCGCCGTCGGCGGCGATGATGTCGGCCTCCCAGTGGGCCGGCGGCTGCGGGACGACGGGCTCGGCAGCGGGCTCGGCCGGCCCCGCCGCAGCGCCCGCGGCCCCGTCCAGAGGCTCGCCGCGAGCCTGCGAGTGGTGGGGAGGACGGGGTCCTTTCTCAGTCACGGGGGTCGTCCGGGTCCAGGCCGAAGTAGGGGAACGAGGCGTTCCGGGTGCGGGAGATGGCCCGGTCGACGCGGGACTCGGTGAACGGGTCCCAGTGCGCGAAGCCGGTGTAGCCGCCCTCCGTCATGTGCGTCGGCGGACGGGCGCGCAGCCCGCGGCGGACGACGTCCTCCCGCCACGACTCGGGGATCTCGGTGGCCGGGTCGAGCCGGGCTCCGGCGGCCTCGGCGATGAGGTGCGTCCAGGCGCGCGGCACGCACCGGACCAGCCCGTAACCGCCGCCGCCGAGCGCGACCCAGCGGCCGTCGCAGATCTCGTGGGCCAGGTCGTGGACGGCGCGGTAGCTGGCCCGCTGCCCGTCGACGGTCAGGCTCAGGTCGGCGAGCGGGTCCTCGTGGTGGGCGTCGCAGCCGCACTGGGTCACCAGGATCTCCGGCCGGAACGCCTTGAGCACGCTGGGCACGACGGCGTGGAAGGCCCGCAGCCAGCCCGGGTCGTCGGTGCCGTTGGGCAGTGCCAGGTTGACCGCGCTGCCCAGCGCCTGCTTCGGGTCGCCGGTCTCCTCGGGGAACCCGGTGCCGGGGAAGAGGGTGAGCGGCGTCTGGTGGATGCTCACGGTCAGCACCCGCGGGTCGTCGTAGAAGGCGGCCTGCACGCCGTCGCCGTGGTGGACGTCGAGGTCGACGTAGGCGATGCGCTGGTGCCCCTGGTCGAGCAGCCACCGGATGGCCACGGCGGCGTCGTTGAAGACGCAGAACCCCGACGCGCGGTCGCGCATCGCGTGGTGCAGGCCGCCGGAGATGTTGACCGCGTGCTGGGCCCGGCCGCTGTGCACCTGCTCGGCGGCGAGCACGCTGCCCCCGGTGATCAGCGCCGCGGCGTCGTACATCCCGTCGAAGATCGGATTGTCCGGCGTCCCGAGGCCGTGCCCCACGTCCGGGTCGGCCGGGGCGCGCTTGACCGCGTCCAGGTAGGCCGGGTCGTGCACCCGGGTCAGCAGGTCGACGCCGGCCGGCGTGGGCCGCAGGACCTGCAGCCGGTCGGTGGCCAGGACGCCGAGGCTGTCGGCCAGCCGCATCGTGAGGTCCAGCCGGACCGGGTGCAGCGGGTGGTCCCCGCCCATCGTGTAGCCGAGCAGCGCGTCGTCCCAGACGACCGCGATCGAGTCACTCACGGGACACTCCTCGACGGCGACGGCGATGTCCCCGGCGACGCTACCGTCGGTGCTGCGGCGCCGTCCCGGTGACGGTGCTGCCGCGTGAGCGGGTGCACGCGCTCTCCCCCCGTACCATCTGGGACGACACGGAGGAGAACAGTGAACGACCTCATCGACACCACGGAGATGTACCTCCGGACGATCTTCGAGCTGGAGGAGGAGGGGATCGTCCCCCTCCGCGCCCGCATCGCCGAGCGGCTGCACCAGAGCGGCCCGACGGTCAGCCAGACGGTCGCCCGGATGGAGCGCGACGGCCTGCTGACCGTCGAGGGCGACCGGCACCTGCAGCTGTCCGAGTCCGGGCGCCAGCTGGCCACCGCGGTCATGCGCAAGCACCGGCTCGCCGAGTGCCTGCTCGTCGACGTCATCGGGCTGGACTACGCCGACGTCCACGAGGAGGCGTGCCGCTGGGAGCACGTCATGAGCGAGGCCGTCGAGCGCAAGCTGCTCACCCTGCTCGGCCACCCGACGGTGTCGCCGTTCGGCAACCCCATCCCCGGCCTCGACGCCCTCGGTGGCGCGACCTCGGCGGTGCTCGACTCCCTGACGCTGCTGTCGACCACGGCCACCCCCGAGGGGCGTCGCGTGGAGATCAAGCGGATCAGCGAGCAGCTGCAGGAGGACAGCGAGCTGATGCGCCTGCTCGCCGCCCAGGGCCTGCGGCCGGGCATGACCGCCGTCGCCCAGCTGACCGCCGGCACGGTCAGCCTCGACGGCAGCGTGCTGCCGATGGGCGTGGCCCAGCACGTGTTCGTCAGCGCCCTCGACGAGGAGCTCACCCCGGCCGAGGCCGCTCCCCGCCTCTGAAGGGGGACCCCGTCCTCCCTTGAAGGACCCCCTTGCCCCACCACTCGCATGCTCGCGGCGGGACCGTGCACGGGGGCCGTCGGAGCTCGGGGCGGTGCCCTGGACGGGGCCACGGCACGCCTCGGGACGGGGTCGGGGACCCTGCAGGGGCCGGCGGAGGCGGGGACCCCGGCACGGGGGCCACGCTCCCCCGGCTCCTACGGTGGGCCGGGTGAGCGAGCCCTCCGACGCCCCTGCCACGCCCGCCTCCCCCTTCGCCGACCTGGCGGCCTTCGTCGCCCTGCCCCGGGTCGCCGGGCTGGCCCTGTCCGCCGACGGCCGCCGGCTCGCCGTGGCGGTGCAGACCCTGGACGCCGAGCGGAAGAAGTGGCAGTCCGCCCTGTGGGAGGTCGACCCGGAGGGACGGCGACCGGCCCGCCGGTTGACCCGCAGCGCGCCTGGCGAGTCGGCACCGGTGTGGGCGCCCGACGGCTCCCTGCTGTTCACCTCCGCCCGCCCCGACCCCGACGCCGGGTCCGGGTCCGGGGAGGACCCGAAGCCGGCGCTGTGGAGCCTGCCCGCCGACGGCGGTGAGGCCCGGCCGGTGCTGACCCACCCGGGCGGGATCGGCGCCGTCAGCGTCGCCGCGGACACCGGCGAGGTCGTCGTCAGCGCCTCGGCCATGCCCGGCGCGACCGACGCCGAGGCCGACGCCGAGCGCCGGAAGCGGCGCAAGGACGCCGGGGTCACCGCGATCCTGCACGAGGCCTACCCGGTGCGGCACTGGGACGCCGACCTCGGCCCCGCCACCCCGCACGTCTTCTGGGCCGGCGCGCTGCCCGCCGACCCCGACGCCGGCGCCGAGCGCCCCACGGTCGAGCTGCGCGACCTGACCCCCGACGCCGTCCCGCCCAGCAGCGCCGGCGGCGACCTGCACCTGTCCCCCGACGGCCGGCTGCTGGTGCGCGTCGAGACGCTGCCCGACGGGCCCGCGGGCCGGCGCGACCGGCTGCTCCTGGTGGAGACCGCGACCGGCGAGAGCCGGGCCCTGGTGGACGACCCGCTCGCCGACCTGTCGGCGCCGCGCTTCTCCCCCGACGGCAGCGCCGTGGTCTGCGTGCGGGAGTCGATGTCGACCCACGACGACCCGCCGGACTACACGCTGCTGCACGTCGACGTGGCCAGCGGCGCGGCCCGGGAGCTCACGCCCGGCTTCGACCGCTGGCCCTCCGCGCCGCAGTTCGCCGCCGACGGGACGACGGTGTACTTCCTGGCCGACGACGAGGGCCGGCACGCGCTGTTCCGGGTGCCGGCCGAGGGCGGGGAGCCGGTGCGGATGACCACCGACGGCGCCTACAGCGACCTGCAGGTGGCCCGCGACGGCAGCGCCCTGTACGCGCTGCGCTCGGCCTACGACGAGCCGCCCGCGCCCGTGCGACTGGACCCGCGGGCGACCGGTCAGCACCCGGAGCCGCTGCCCAACCCCGGCACGCTCGGCGCCCTGCCCGGCAGCCTGCACGAGGTCGAGGCCACCGCCGCCGACGGGACGACGGTGCACTCCTGGCTGGCGCTGCCCGAGGGCGCGTCGGCCGAGGACCCGGCGCCGCTGCTGCTGTGGATCCACGGCGGGCCGCTGATGAGCTGGAACTCGTGGTCCTGGCGCTGGTGCCCGTGGGTCATGGCCGCCCGCGGCTACGCCGTCCTGCTGCCCGACCCGGCGCTCTCGCAGGGCTACGGGCAGGACTTCGTCCGCCGCGGCTGGGGAGCATGGGGCGAGGCGCCCTACACCGACCTGATGGCGGCCGTCGACGCCGCCGAGCAGCGGCCGGACGTCGACGAGACCCGCACCGCGGCGATGGGCGGCTCCTTCGGCGGCTACATGGCCAACTGGGTGGCCACCCAGACCGACCGCTTCCGGGCGATCGTCACCCACGCCAGCCTGTGGGACGTGGACTCGTTCGTCGGCACCACCGACGCGGCCTACTACTGGGAGCGGGAGTGGGGCGACCCGCTGCGCGAGCCCAAGCGCTACGAGCAGAACTCGCCGCACCGCTACGCCGACGCGATCCGCACCCCGGTGCTGGTCATCCACGGCGACCGCGACTACCGGGTGCCGATCGGCGAGGCGCTGCGGCTCTGGTACGACCTGCAGAAGCGGGGCGTCCCCTCCCGGTTCCTCTACTTCCCCGACGAGAACCACTGGGTGCTCACCCCGGGCAACGCGCAGATCTGGTACGAGACGGTCCTGGCCTTCCTGTCCGAGCACGTGCACGGCCAGGACTGGCAGCGCCCCGAGCTGCTCTGAAGAAGGACCCCGTCCTCCCCACCCTCCGCAGGCTCAGGGTGGGCCCCGGGACGGCGCCTGCGGCGCCCGACCCTGCGTGCAGCGGCCGGACCGTCGATCACCTGGCGGCCCAGACCTCGTCGGGGTCGGCGGACACCTCGGCCAGCATCGCCCGCAGCTCGGCCGGCGGCAGGCAGGCGGCCAGCCCGTCGGCCAGCAGCCTCGCCAGCGTGTAGGTGGGGCGGCTGTCCAGCGCCCGCTCCAGGGCGACGTTGGCCATGGCGCCGTCCCCGCGCAGCCACGCGCTGACCGCCAGCAGCGTGGCCGGG
>DASQXT010000160.1:0-7516 GCA_035639575.1 Geodermatophilus sp. | reverse complement strand
GTCGCGGTCGGGGCCGACGAGGTCCTCGGCGACCTCGGCCATCTCCTTGCCCGACTTCAGGTAGCCCTCGGCGGTGCGCCGGTCGACGTGCCGGGCGTCCAGCGGGACCAGCCGGCGCGCCGCGTCCAGGACGTCGGCGGTGGGTGCGTCGAGGGCGTCGACGTAGCGGACCGCGTTGGTCAGCACCGCCGGCACCCCCTCCGTGGCGGCGAAGCGCAGCAGCGCCTGCGCCCGGGAGCGGTCGCCCCGGCCGCGGTGGTGCACGACCTCGAGCACCAGCGAGCCGGGGCCGAACACCGCGCGCCAGGCGGCCAGCCGGGCGGAGGCCACGTCGGCCCGCCCGGCGGCCAGCGCGCGGCCCACCGGGGAGTCCGGGCCCAGCAGGGCCACCAGCCCGGGCGCGTGCTCGGCGGCCAGCGCCAGCGAGCTCACCGGCTCCCCGCGCGTGCCCCGCAGGTGGGTGGCGCTGGTCAGCCGGCACAGCGACCGCCACCCCGCGCCGTCCCGGGCCAGGAAGGTGACCCGCGGCAGCCGCGGGTCGACGCTCGACCCGCCGCGGGCCGGCGAGCGGCGTCCGGTGCGGCCGGGTGCGTCGTCCGGCGCCCCCGGCCGGCGAGCCCGGGCCCGCTGCGCCGAGTGCGCACCGCCGACCACGGGGGCGAGGGCCGGCGGAACGGTCGAGTCCACCGAGGGCGTCACCGCCAGGTCCACCCCGAACAGCGGCCGCACGTCGGCCGCCCGGCAGGCCAGCGCGAACTTCACCGCGCCGTAGAGCCCGTCGCGGTCGGTGAGCGCCAGGGTCCGCATGCCGTGCTCGGCCGCCCGCTCGACCAGGTCGGCCGGGTGGTTGGCCCCGTACTGCATGGAGTAGCCCGAGGCGACGTGGAGGTGGACGAAGGGGTCGCTCACCTGCACGGCTCGCTGGCGCTCGCCGAGCGCGTTCGCGGCGCTGTGTCTACCGGTGAGCTCGCAAGCTCGCTCACTTCCCGTTCCGGTGCTCGGACCCGCCGACCACCCGGGGACGCGTGCGCCGGGGCGGCTCCGGCGACGGCGTGCTGCCCAGGGCGTTCTCCACGACGGCGAGGAAGGCCCGCACGTCGCGGACCAGGTCGTCGGCCTCACGATCGGTGACGGCGTGGGACAACCCGGCTTCGGCGGCGGCCCGCTTGGCCGCGCCGGCGGCGAAGAAGGTGGCCCACTCCCCCAGCTCGGGCGCCACCTGGCCGAGCAGCACCCAGGCGCTGCGCGGGCGGCGCCGCCCGGACTCCGGCCTGGTGCGGGCGGCGAGCACCGCGGCCGCGGCGCGCAGCGCGCCCAGGTGTGCGGTGGCGTAGCGCTGCCGGGCGTCGGCGCTCGCCGCCGCCTCGGCCAGCGCCCGGGAGGCCTGGTCGAGCAGCTGGCGGGCGGCCGGGGGCAGCGGCGGGGGCAGGGGCAGCTGGTCGGCCATGACGCGGACGGCTCCCATCAGTCGTGCACCCGCACGAGCGACCAGCGGTTGTCCGCCGACTCCCAGCTGAGGTCGAAGACGCCGGCGAAGCTCATCCGCGACCGGCCGGCCCGGACCGCCTCGACCCGCCACACCTCGCGGCCGGCGACCAGCTCGGCGGAGGCGCCACCGGCTCCCGTGGCACCGCGCTGCCACCACGGGGCGGTCTCCACCCACGAGTCGAGCAGCTCGCCGACGACGTAGCGCGACTGCCCGCGCCAGAACTGCGCCGGCCCGAGCGGCCCGCGCTCGACCCGCACCTCCTCACCGACCCGCTCGCCGACCCCGCCCAGCACCCGGCTCATGACAGACTCCCCACCCGCTCCGCCGCCCCCACCGGCCCCGGCCCGCCGCACCGGGCGGGGAAGGACCCGAGTGCGGCGGGAGGCCGACGTGGTTCGAACGCCTGTTCGAACCACGTCGAGTACACCCTGCCGCGCCGACGACGTCAAGCGGGACGCGCGGCCGGGTGCGCCGACCGTGCGGGGAGCCCGAGCCCGCAGCGGACCACCCGAGCCGATGGCAGGATCGACGCATGAGCCGACCCGAGCACCCCCGGGTGGCCGCCATCTCCTCCCTGCTGGTCGAGTCCGGTGCGACCGGCCGGGTGCTCCAGCTGACCGGCAGCGCCCGCACCGCCGCCGAGGCGGCCGGAGAGCTCGGCGTCCCGCTCGGGGCCATCGCCAACAGCCTGGTGTTCGACGTCGACGGCCAGCCGCTGCTGGTCCTCACCAGCGGCGCCCACCGGGTCGACGTCACCAAGGTCGCCGGGCTGCTCGGCGTCCGCGACGTGCGCCCGGCGTCGGCCGACTTCGTGCGCCGGCACACCGGCCAGCCGATCGGCGGCGTCGCCCCGATCGGCCACCCGGAGCCGATCGGCACGCTGGTCGACGTCCAGCTGGCCCGGTACGACCGGGTCTGGGCCGCCGCCGGACACCCGCACGCGGTCTTCCCGACCAGCTACGAGGAGCTGCTGCGGCTGACCGGCGGGACCGCCGCCGAGGTCGGGGAGGACCCGGTGGCCCTGCCCGAGGAGGTGCTCTCGTGACCGGGACGACGCCCGCGGCGCGGGTCACCGAGCTGCCCACCGGCTGGCTGCGCGACCACATGCACGAGGCGCTGGCCATCTACGGCGAGGCGATGGGCTACAGCCCCTCGGTGGTCGCCGGCCGGTACGGCTACGCCATCCAGCACACCGAGCGCCCCGGGTTCCGCGCGGTCGGCGCCTTCGTGGAGACCCCCGACGGAGAGGTCCTCGTCGGGTTCGGCTACGGCTACCTGGTCGCGCCCGGCCAGTGGTGGCACGACCAGGTGCGCGCCGCGCTCGACCGGCGGACGGCGAAGCGCTGGCTGCCCGGCGCCTTCGAGGTCTGCGAGCTGCACGTGCACCCCGCCCACCAGAGCCGCGGGCTGGGCCGCCAGCTGCTGCACGCCCTGGTGGCCGGCCTGCCCCACCCGGCGGCGCTGCTGTCGACCCCGGACAACGACACCAAGGCCTTCCGGCTGTACCACGCCGACGGCTTCGTCGACCTGGCCCGCAACCACCGCTTCCCCGGCGACTCGCGCCCCTTCGCCATCCTGGGCGCCCGCCTGCCGCTGTCACCCCCGGCACCGCGGTCCGACCACACGTGAGCGAGCCCGCGAGCTCACGCGGGGGTGCAGCAGGGCTGCCGCGGCCGACGAGCGCCAGCGAGGAGGTCGTGGACCTCGACGCTCACGTCGACGCCGTCGTCGTCGGCGCCGGGCACAACGGGCTCGTCGCCGCCTGCTACCTGGCCCGCGCCGGACTGCGGGTGGAGGTCCTCGAGCGCGACGAGGTGCTCGGCGGCGCGGTCTCCACCGTGGAGCGCTGGCCGGGCGTGCGGGTCGACCGCGGCTCCAGCGCGCACGTGATCGTCCGGCAGAGCGGCATCGTCGAGGAGCTCGACCTCGCCGCGCACGGCCTGCGCTACGTCGACTGCGACCCGTGGGGCTTCGCGCCCGCGCCGTCCCCCGGCGACCCCGGCCCCGACGGCCGGCCGCTGGTGTTCTCCGTCGACCTGGACGCCACCTGCGCCTCGATCGCCGACGCCTGCGGGCCCGAGGACGCCGACGCCTACCGCCGCTTCGTCGAGGTGTGGGCCCCGCGCAGCCGTGCCGTCGCCGGCTCCTTCGCGCGGCGGCCGACGGTGGGCGGGCTGGCCCGCTCCTTCTGGCCGCTCGGCGCCCCGGCCGACGGGCGGCCGCGGACCCCCGGCGGCGACCTGGCCGTCGACTTCCTCGGCTCCGGCGACGCGCTGCTCGACCGCTGGTTCACCAGCGAGCGGCTCAAGGCGGCCCTGGCCTGGTTCGGCGCGCAGTCCGGCCCGCCGATGTCGGAACCGGGCACCGCCGCGATGGTCGCCTGGGCGACGCTGCTGCACGACGTCCCGCCCGGCCACCCGGTGGGCGGCTCGGGCGGGCTCACCCAGGCGCTGCGCCGCCGGCTCGAGGCCGACGGCGGGCACGTCGCCCTGGGGGACGCCGCGGCCCGGCTGCTGGTCGAGGACGGCCGGGTGACCGGCGTCGAGACGGCGTCGGGACGCCGGGTCGCGGCCCCGGTCGTCGTCGCCGCCTGCCACGTGCTGGCCACCCGCGACCTGGCCGGGGAGCACGCCCCGCCGGCGCTGGCCGAGGCCGCCCCGCCGGTGGGCAACGGCTTCGGCCTGGTGGTGCGGGCGCTGACCGACGCCCCGCCGTCCTACCCGGGGGCCGACCCCGCGGCGGCGCTGGGCGGGCTGCAGCTGCTGTGTACGGACCGCGCGCAGCTGGCCGCCGCCCACGGCGACTGGCTGGCCGGCCGGCTGCCCCGCGAGCCGGTGCCGCTGGCGATGTGCTTCTCGGCCACCGACGACACCCTCGCCCCGCCCGGGCAGCACGTGGTCACCGTGTGGGGCCAGTGGTACCCCTACGCGCTGGCCGACGGCGGGGACTGGGACGCCCTCGCCGAGGCCGAGGCGGTGCGGCTGATCGCCGCCGTCGACCGCTTCGCGCCCGGCTTCGCCGCCTCGGTGCAGCGGACCTACGTGCAGACCCCGCTGCTGCTGGAGCGGGAACTGTCGCTGCTGCGTGGCAACGTCATGCACGTGGAGATGGGGCTGGCCAGCATGTTCGCCTTCCGGCCGACGCCGGCGCTGTCCGGCTACCGGGTGCCCGGCCTGGCCGGCCTCTACCTCGCCGGCGCCTCCACCCACCCCGGCGGCGGGGTGTCGGGCAACTCCGGGCGGACGGCGGCCGGCGTCGTCCTCGGCGACCGGGGCGTGCCCGCCCGCGCGCGTGAGGCCCTGCGGCGCGGGCTGGCCCGGGTGCGCCGGTGAGCGGTCTGCTCGCCGCTCGGCCGGGCAGCCGGCCGGCCGCGCTCCCGTGGGCGCCGGCGGTGCTGCTGGTGCTCACCGCGATCGCGTTCCCGCTGACCGAGCCCGGCGGCGCGGTCCGCGACGCGGTCAGCTGGACCATCGTGCTGCTCGGCTCGACGGTGTCCGTGGTGCACGCGACGGTCAGCCGCGGCGCCCGCACCGGGGGCGGGCTCCTGGTGGTCACCGCGGCCACCGCCGTGGTCTTCGAGTCGGTCGGCCTGGCCACCGGCTTCCCGTACGGCGAGTACGGCTACAGCGACGACCTCGGGCCCACGCTGCTCGGCGTCCCGTTCCTCGTGCCGCTGGCCTGGCTGATGATGGCCTGGCCGAGCTGGCTGCTGGCCCGACGGCTCACCCGCGACGTGCGGGCCGGCCGCCGGCGCCCGGCCCGGGTCGCCGTCGCCGCGGCGGTGTTCGCCGGCTGGGACGTCGTCCTCGACCCGCAGATGGTGCAGGCCGGCTACTGGACCTGGGCGCACCCGCGGCCGGGGCTGCCGGGCATCGACACGGTGCCGCTGACCAACCTGGCCGGCTGGTTGCTGGCCGGGCTGGTGCTCATGGCGCTGCTCGACCTGCTGGTCGCGCGCACCGCCCTGGAGCCGCCGCGCACCGGGGACGGCGCCCCGCTGCTGGTGCTGGGCTGGATGACCCTCGGCGGCGCGCTGGCGCACGCCGGCTGGCTGGGGCTGCCCGGGTCCGCGGTGTGGGGCGTGCTGCTCGCCGTCCCGGTGCTGCTGACGCTGGCGCTCCAGGCACGGCGGTGAGCTCCCGGCTGCTGCGGGTCCTCTCCGGCACGGCGGTCGCCGGAGCGGTGCACGCGGCGCTGAACGTGGCGCTGCTGCGCCGTCCCCCGGCCGAGCCGCCGCCGGTGCGCCGGCCGGTCACCGTCGTGCTGCCGGTGCGCGACGAGCAGGAGCAGGTCGGCGGCTGCCTGGCCGCGGTGCGGGCCCAGCGGAGCGTGCCGGACCTGCGGGTGGTCGTGGTGGACGACGGCTCGACCGACGGCACCGCCGGCGTCGTCCGCGCGGTCGCCGACCCGCGGGTGCGCCTGGTGGCCGCGGCCGACCCGCCGCCGGGCTGGCTGGGCAAGCCGCACGCCTGCGCCACCGGGGCGAACCTCGCCGCGGACGCGGACGACGGCGTGCTGGTGTTCCTCGACGCCGACGTCCGGCTGTCCCCCGACGCGGTGGCCGGCGCGGTCGCCGTCCTCGACGCGCACGGCCTGGACCTGGTCTCGCCCTGGCCGCGGCCGGTGACCGCGAGCGCGGCCGAGCGCCTCGTGCAGCCGCTGGGCCCGTGGCTGTGGGTCACCACGCTGCCGGTGCGGCTGGCCGAGCGCTCGCGGCGGCCGTCGCTGACCGCGGCCAACGGGCAGTTCCTCGTCGTCCGGCGGTCGGCGTACGCGCGGGCCGGCGGGCACGGTGCGGTGCGGGGTGAGGTGATCGAGGACATCGCCCTGGCCCGAGCAGTGAAGCGGGCCGGTGGCCGGGCGGTGCCGGTCGACGGGTCCCGGCTGGCCGCGTGCCGGATGTACGACGGCTGGCCGGCGCTGCGGGCCGGTTACGCCAAGTCGCTGTGGGCCTCGGTCGGCGGGTCGCCGGGAGCCGGCGTGGCCGTGGCCGCCGGGCTGACCGCCGTGTGGGTGCTGCCCGCGCTCGCCGCGCTGCGTGGGTCGCGGGTCGGGCTGGTGGGCTACGCGGCGGGGGTGGCCGGGCGGGCCGTGTCGGCCGCGGCGACCGGCAGCCGCGTCTGGCCGGACTCGCTGGCGCACCCGCTGTCGATGCTGCTGTTCGACGTCCTGCTGGCCGGGTCGGTGCGCGGGCGTCGGCGGGGCACGCTGTCCTGGCGGGGGCGCGCCCTGGAGGAACGCCCGGGCCCTGGCCGTGGCAGCTCGCGGTCGCGCTCGGCTACGCGGCGGCCGCCTGGTGGCTGACCCGCCCGGCCGCCCTGGCCTCGCTGCCCGGCCGGGGGTGGCCGAGGATGGCCGGGTGAGCAGCCCCCGCGCGCGCGTGCACTTCGACCCGGCGGACATGGACGGCGGCGCCTTCTACCGGGTGCTCAACGCCGTCGTCGTGCCCCGCCCGATCGCCTGGGTGGCCAGCCGTTCGGCCGAGGGCGTGCTGAACCTGGCGCCGCACTCCTTCTACACCGTGGCGTGCGTCGTCCCGCCGGTCGTGCAGTTCACCTCCGTGGGCCGCAAGGACACGCTGGACAACGTCGAGGCGACCGGCGAGTTCACCGTCAGCCTCACCCCGGAGTGGCTGTTCGAGCAGGTCAACGCGACGGGCACCGACTTCCCGCACGGCGTCAGCGAGGCCGACGAGGTCGGCGTGGCGCTGGAGCCCAGCGAGCGGGTCGGCGTCCCCCGGGTCGCGGAGTCGCCGGTCGCGGTGGAGTGCACGCTGCACTCGACGGTGCGGCTGGGCGACAGCACGGTGGTGTTCGGCCGGGTCGAGCTGATCACCGTGTGGGAGAGCGCGGTCGAGGGCGGACGGCCGCGCATCGAGCGCCTGAAGCCGCTGGCCCGCCTGGGCGGCAACGAGTGGACGGCGCTCGGCGAGGTCCGCGAGATCAAGCGGATCCCCTACCGCCGCTGGACCGAGGACCCGAGCATCGGCGAGGACCTCCGCGGCCAGTAGCAGCCGGGACGGGCTCA
>DASQXT010000159.1:0-2269 GCA_035639575.1 Geodermatophilus sp. | reverse complement strand
AGGAACCCGTCGTAGCCGTAGACGGCGATGGCGCCGGCGATGCCGAGGAAGGACGCCGCCGAGAGGTAGTCCCCGGCGATCGCCAGGCCGTTCTGGGTGCCGCTGATGTTGCGGCCGGCGGCGTAGTAGTCCGCCGCGCTGGCGTTGTTCCGGCTGGCCCGGAACGTGATGACCAGCGTGATCGCCACGAAGACGGCGAAGATCGAGATGTTGATGGCCGGGTTGCCGATGGTGGCGCTCTCGGCGGCGTACAGGTCAAGCACGCGAGGCACCCCCGGTCACCGACGGGCCGCTCCCGCGGTTGCCGGTGGCGTACTCGTGGTGCTCGAGCCGCTCGCGCATCTCGTCGGCGATGGGGTCGGTGCTCCTGTTGGCGTGCGCCACGTAGAGGTGCGTGATGGCGAACGTCGACACGAACTGGGCCAGCCCCAGCAGGAGGCCGAGGTTGACGTTGCCGAACACCGGCGTGGCCATGAAGTCCGGCGCGTAGGTCGACAGCAGGACGTAGAGCAGGTACCAGGCGAGGAAGGCCACGGTCATCGGGAACGCGAACCGGCGGAAGCGCCGCTTCAGCTCCACGAACTCCGGCGAGGCCTGGGCCTGGGCGTACTCCTCCGGGGTCAGCAGCCTGCGTTCTTCGGGTGGTGTCACGATGCGCTCCCTGTCGTGCAGGTCGTCCGATCTGGGTGATCGCGGTCACTGTAGAGACATACCGGCCGGTCATGTACCGCCAGAGACCGTTTCGTTGTGTACGACCGACACTGCTCACCCAGACGTGCGGCGGCCGTAACCGAGCGGGAACGCGGCGGCGCTGCAATGGGTCATGGGCACTTCCGTGGGGACGTCGACGGGCTGGTACCCGGTCGCGCGCGCCGTCGAGGTCGGGACCGAGCCGCTGCCGGTGGGCGCCGGCGGGCGGGCCTACGTGCTGGTGCGGCTGCGCCCGGGCGGGGAGGTGAGCGCCTTCCCGGCCCGGTGTCCGCACCGGCTGGTGCCGCTGAGCGCCGCCACGGTGGTCGACGGGCGGCTCACCTGCCCCCACCACGGGTGGCAGTACGACGGTGAGGGCCGCTGCGTCTTGCTCCCCTCCCTGGGCCCCGACGGGACGGCGCCGCCTCGGGCCGACCTGCCGGTGCCGTGGGCGGTCGAGGAGCGGCACGGCTGGGTCTGGCTGGCCCCCGAGCGCACCGCCGTCCCCACGCCGCCGCGCCCCACCGCCGATCCGGCACCCGAGCCGGCCCCGGCGCCCCCTGCGCCGGACGGGCCGGTGCTGGGCAACCTCGACCCGGCGCTGGAGTCGGCGTGGCACCCGGTGGCCCTGTCCAGCGAGCTGCGCCCCGGCGGCTGGCTGCAGGTGCGGCTGCTCGGGCGGACCTGGACGCTGCGCCGCACCGACCGGCTGGAGGTGGACCCGCCGGCGTTCGGCGTCCGCGAGCGGCTGGGCGTGGTGTGGCTGGCCCCGGCCGAGCCCCGCGACGTGCCGCTGCAGTTCCCCGAGGACGCGGACCGGCGCTTCGTGACCGGCTGGCTGCCGCCGCAGCGCTCGGCGGGCACGGCAGGCGTGCTGGCCGACGTCCTCCTCGACCCCTCCCACGCCCCGTTCCTGCACGCGGCGACCTCCGGCGCGGCCGACCACCCCGAGGTGCCCGCCTACGACGTCGAACCGGAGCCCGGGGGTTTCCGCAGCACGCAGGAGCAGTGGTTCGACGCGGTAACCGACCCCGGCGTGGCCACCGGCGAGCGGCCGCTGCGGCAGCGCCGGCGGGCGACCTCCGTCCTGCGGGCGCCGTTCCAGCTGCTGCTGCGCCTGGAGTCCCTCGACTCCGGCGCGGTCACGGTGGTCCAGTTCCTGCTGCAGCCGGAGGACGCCGACTCCACGCGGGTGTACACCCGGCTGCTGCTGTCGTCCGGTCCGGGCCGCCCGCTGCCCGCCCCGGCCGACGTCGAGCGCGAGGTGGCCTTCCGGCAGCGGGTGCTCGACGAGGACCTCGCCCTCGTCGCGCACCTGGCCGGCCAGGGACTGCCGCTGGCCGCGCGCGCCGAGCTGCACGTGCGCGCCGACCGGCTGGGCGTGGCGCTGCGCCGGGCGCTGGGCGACTTCGTCGTCTCGGCGCCGCGATCGGACCGCCAGGCCGCGTGACGCCGGCCCCGTCCCGGATCCCGCTCCGAGTCTGCGGAGGGTGGGGAGGACGGGGTCCTTCACTCGGCGGGGAGGAGCTCCCCGCAGGCGGCGCAGCGGACCGGCGGGTCGGTGTCGGCGAGTCGCCCG
>DASQXT010000158.1:0-4296 GCA_035639575.1 Geodermatophilus sp. | reverse complement strand
GTCATGGAGCCACCGCCTCGAGGGCACGCCTCGCTCCTCCGCTCGCGGAGCAGCCAACCGGAGGACCGTGGTGCAGATGCGATGCCGGTCATCGGAGCTCATGGACGTGTCCCGCACCGAATGAGGGGACTCCACCACCGTCGAGGCCGAGGCACCCTGCCTCGACGAGGGGAGGGCCCGACGACATCGGTGTCCTCTGCCGGGGGCCTCCTGGTCTCTGCGAGCCACGCGTGGAGCTGGGGGACGTCAGGTTCCGGTGACCGTGGGCTGGAGACCGGGCCGCTGGACAGATCCACCGTCCGGGCACAAGCTCCGGGGAGGCGGTGGGCGATGGCCCTGCAAGACCACGCTCGACACGACGACCACGACACGGGGTCCACCCACCCCTCGAGCCGCCATCGCTCGAGGGCCCTCAGGAGCACCACTCGCTCGACAAGATCGTGTTCGGGTGTCCGCCGCGCTGCTCCACCGCACTGGAGACCGGTGGCTCGTCAGACCAACTCAGCGAAGGCGCAGTAACGGAGGCCGGCCATGGCAGGAACACCAGCTCTGAAGAAGGGGCTCAACGACCGCCAGTTGAGGATGATCGCCATTGGCGGGGTGATCGGCGCCGGGCTGTTCGTCGGCTCGGGTGTGGTCATCGGTAGTACCGGACCGGGTTCGTTCATCGCGTATGCGCTGTGTGGGTTCCTGGTCATCATGGTCATGCGGATGTTGGCCGAGATGGCGGTGGCCAATCCGTCGACCGGGTCGTTCGCCGACTACGCCCGCGATGCGATGGGGGGTTGGGCGGGCTTCTCGGTCGGTTGGTTGTACTGGTACTTCTGGGTGATCATCGTCGGGTTCGAGGCCATCGCCGGAGCGAAGATCGTCCAGTACTGGATACCTGGCATCCCGCTGTGGCTGGTCTCGTTGGTCCTCATGAGCGCGATGACCGCGACGAATCTGTTCTCGGTCTCGTCGTTCGGTGAGTTCGAGTTCTGGTTCGCCGGCATCAAGGTCGCCGCGATCATCGCCTTCCTCGCCGTGGGGTTGGCGTATGTGTTCGGTCTGTGGCCGGACAAGTCGATGGACTTCTCCAACCTGACCGCCCACGGCGGCTTCCTGCCGTTCGGGGCGCTGGGGATCACTGCCGCCGTCGTCACGGTGATCTTCTCGATGACCGGTGCCGAGGTCGCCACCATCGCCGCCGCGGAGTCCCAGGAACCCGAGAAGGCCGTGGCCAAGGCCGCGAACTCGGTGATCATGCGCATCCTGATCTTCTACGTCGGCTCGATCTTCCTGCTGACGGTGATCCTGCCGTGGAACGACAAGACCGTCGCCGCGTCGCCGTTCGTCGCCGCGTTCACCAGGATGGGACTCCCCTACGCCGACCACGTCATGAACGCCGTGGTGTTGACCGCGGTGCTGAGCTGCCTCAACTCGGGCATGTACACCGCATCGCGGATGCTGTTCGTGCTGGCGGCTCGCCGGGAGGCGCCGTTGCAGCTGGTCGGTGTGACCCGCCGCGGAGTGCCGGCCAAGGCGATCCTGGCATCCTCGGTCGTGGGGTTCCTCTGTGTGATCGCCGCGGCGATCTCACCGGACACCGTCTTCGCGTTCCTGCTGAACTCCAGCGGAGCGGTCATCCTCTTCATCTACTGCCTCATCGGCATCTCACAGATCGTGCTGCGCTTCCGCACCGGGTCCGAGGGCCTGCGCGTGAAGATGTGGCTGTTCCCGGTGTTGTCGATCGTCACGGTCGGCGGCATCGTCGCGATCCTGGCGCAGATGGGCCTCCAGAAGGATTCGCGGTCGCAGTTGGTGCTGAGCCTGCTGTCGTGGGTGGTGGTGATCGCGTTCTACTTCGCCAACACGTGGTTCCTCTCCCGACGTCCCGTCGTGGAGGGCGCCATTCCCACCGCGAAGCCGCACCGGGTGCTGGTGCTGGCCAACGAGACCGCGGACTCCGTCGAGCTGCTCGATGAGTTGCGCCGGCTCGGCGCCGACAGCGCCACCAGCTACTACGTCGTGGTGCCGGCCAGTCCGGTGGAGACCGGGGCCGCCGCCACGCACGGGCCGCTGGACGTGGCGGAGGCCACCCAGCAGGCCGCCGAGGCCCGGCTGCAGTACACCCTGTCGGCGCTGCGCTCGGAGAACCTGGAGGCCGACGGCGCCCTGGGTGACTACCGGCCGCTGCGGGCGCTGGCCAACGGTGTGGAGACGTTCCATCCGGATCAGATCGTGATCGCGACGCTGCCGCCGGAGTACTCGGTGTGGCACCGCTTCGAGGTGGTGGACCGGGCCCGCGCCGAGTACAGCACCCTGCCGGTGACCCACGTGGTGGCCACTCCGGTGGCGGCGGCGCAGACCCGCTAGAACGGACACCCGGCGTGAGGACCGTGGTCGCCGGCTGTGTCACGGTCCTCGTGCGGACGGACGTGCAGCTCCGCCGCGCCGGCCCCAGGGCGGCTCCACCAGTCGTGCGAGCTCGTGCTGACGTCCTCGACCACGTGGACCGGGCGTCGTAGGTCCCGATCGCAGCACACCGGAACTCGGGCAGAGCAGGGAGGAAGGATCGACATGACGGTCGTGGTCGGGCTCTCCCCAGGGGACCGCGCGCGGCCTGCGGTCTCCCTCGGCGCGATGCTGGCTCGGGCGGCGGACCAGCGTCTGGTCGTGACGGCGGTGGTGCCGGAACCGTGGCCACCCCATCCGTTGCAGACCGACGCGGAGTTCCTCGCCCTTCAGGCGAGCATGGCCGAGAGGGCGCTGGCCGAGGCCAAGGCCCAGGTGGGGGACCACCGTGCGGTCGACTTCGTGCTGCGTCGCGCCCGCTCGGTCTCCTCCGGCCTCCTCGACGTCGCCGAGGAGAACGAGGCCTCCTACGTCGTCCTCGGCTCGTCGCCCAACGGCGCACGGAACCGGGTCGCCATCGGAGGCATCGCAGACCGGATCCTGCACAGCTCGGGTGTGCCCGTGGTCGTGACTCCCCGGGACTCCACCTTCCGGGCCGGCCAGCGCCTGTCCCGGATCACCGTCGCCTTCGGCCGCGGTGACGGCGACAGCGACCTCCTCGCCCGGGCGACGGACCGGGCGATGTCAGTGGGCGCCCGGCTGCGCGTCGCCTGCTTCGCCGTCGAGCCGCTCGCCCCGGTCGCCGCTCTGGATGGCGTAGCCGCTGAGGCCGAAACCCTCATCAACGAACGCTGGGTCGACTCCCTGAAGCCGGTCATCGCCGCGACCCTCGAGCGAACCACCAGCCACCCATCCGCGGACACCGTCGACATCACGGTCGGGCGCGGCTCCTCCTGGGCCGACGCCCTGACCGACATCGCCTGGACCGACGACGAGATCCTCGTCATCGGCACCAGCAGCTCACCGATCGGCCGGCTCTTCCTGGGCTCCCACGCCGCCAAGATCGTCAGGAACTCGCCGGTTCCGGTCATGCTGGTACCCCGGTCCGTCCTCGATCGCCCGAGCTTCTCTCCTGGTTCCGTGGTCGAGTGAGGGAAGCACCCATGCGGCTGCGGCAACTGCGCCGATGGGGTGCGGGCTGGCGGTGACCCGGTCGAGGGCCCGCCCGCGGCCGAGTAGAGCGCGACCGCGTCGACAGGGGCGCGCAGTGCAGTGACAGCCGGTTGTCGGTGCGCAGCAGTCCGTCGGGGGGCTTGACCGCCACGCCCTCGCCGGCCCGTTCACGAACGGCTCCGCGTGATCGGCTCACCCGTCACCGTCGCCGTCTTCCTGGCGACCTGATCGTCACCGACTCCGACGGTGCCGTGGTCGTCCCGCACCACCGGGCCGGCTGGGCCGCCGACCAGGTCGACCGCGTCATGGAGGAGGAGGCCCTGCGCCGCCGCATCCTGGCCGCCCGCGGACGAGCCTGACGCTCAGGGATCCTGCGCGGGCGTCGGATGTGCCCGACGAGACCGCACCCCGCCCGGACTGCGCCGCCCCCTGTCCGACATCCGCGCGGCGACACGTCGCCCCGCGACCCGGCAACGCAGCCTCGATCCCACGTCCTGCGAGGGAACGCCATGTCCACCGAGGTGCTGGTCGCCAACCGTGGTCACAGCGCGGTCCGGGCGTTCGGCACCGGCTACGAGCTGGGCGCGGGGACGGTAGCGGCGTCCCGCGAGAGGAGCGCACCACGGTGCACCGGCTCGAGGCCGACGAGAGCTACCAGATCGGCGAGGTCGGGCACCCGGACCCAGGCCTGCCTGCACGCTGGTGTGGCGAGCACCGCACGTCGTACCGTTCGTCCGTGGTCTTCGAGCAGATTCCCTGCGGGCCCGCCGGCTCCTGACTCTCGGT